>NZ_BAAAIJ010000019.1:85992-106097 GCF_039526005.1 Arthrobacter flavus
GCACCCGGTCTTGGCCGACTCGGCGAGCCGCTGGAAATCGGCCTCTTCGATATCCGGGATCGCAGCGTTCAAGATCAACCGGATGGCGGTGATACCTTCGCCGGGCACAAAGTCGACCTCGGCTTTGGTCTCAATCCGGTCGGCTGTCTTGCCTTCCTCGCTGAGCGCCAGGCTGAACGCCATGGAGAAGCAGGAGGAGTGGGCTGCAGCAATCAGCTCTTCTGGGCTGGTCTTGCCGCCGGCTTCCTCCGAACGGGCTTTCCAGGTGACGTCGTAGGTGCCAAGTCCCGAACTGTCGAGGCTGACCTGGCCGCTTCCGGCCTGCAGGTTGCCGCTCCAGACGGTGTGGGCGTTACGTACTGTAGCCATATCTGTTCTCCTTCGTGGTTGATTACTGACCTCGGGGATGGTGCGTGTTACAGGCCGAGATCCGATTCGAACGCGCCGGCTTCAAGGCGTGCCTTCAATGACTGCAGGAAGCGGCCAGCGTCGGCGCCATCGACCAGGCGGTGGTCGTAGGTCAAGCTCAGGTACATCATGGACCGGATGGCGATGGTGTCTTCGCCGTCGGCGGTCACCACTACGGGACGCTTGACGATCGCACCGGTGCCCAGGATGCCCACCTGGGGCTGGTTGATGATCGGGGTGTCGAACAGAGCGCCGACCGACCCGATGTTCGTGATCGTGAAGGTACCGCCCGACAGCTCATCCGGACCGATCTTCCCGCTCTTGGTCCGGGAGCCGACGTCGGCGATCTTCTTCGCCAGTCCCGCCAGGTTCAGGTTCCCGGCATCGTTGATGACCGGGACCAGCAGACCCTTATCGGTGTCTACCGCTATGGCCAGGTGCTCGGCGTCGTGGTAGGTGACCTCTTTGGCTTCCTCATCGAACGAGGCATTCAGCTTCGGGTGCTGTTTGAGTGCCTCGGTGACGGCCTTGGAGATGAACGGGAGGAAGGTGAGCTTCGCGCCGTTCTGGGCCTGGAAGTTGTCTTTCGCCGAGGTGCGGAGCCGTGCCACCTTGCTCATGTCCACTTCGATGACCTGGGTCAGCTGAGCGGATACCTCAAGCGATTCACGCATCCGCCGGGCAATGGTCTGGCGGATGCGGGGAGCCTTCTCGACGGTGCCTCGGAGCTTCGAGGCCTCAGCCGACGGCGCTGCCGGTGCTGGAGCTGCTGCAGCAGGAGCTGCAGCCGGCTCGGGTGCTTTTTTGGCTGCCTCAGCGGCTTCCAGTACGTCCTGTTTGCGGATGCGACCGCCCACGCCAGTGCCCTTCACTGACTGCAGGTCGACGTTCTGCTGGTTCGCGAGCTTACGCACCAGGGGAGTCACGTAGGCTGCGTCGGAACCGCCCGACTTGTCCTCGGAGGATTTGTCAGCGGCTGGCTTCTTCTCGGCGGGCTTCTCTTCGGCCGCCTTGGGTGCAGCCGGCTTGGCCTCTTCCTTCGGCGCGGGAGCCTCTTCCTTCGGGGCTTCCTCCGTCTTGGCAGGCTCGGCTACTGGCTTTTCGCGCTCGTCCGACGACGCGGCAGCGACCGGCTCAGCGCCAGCTTCCGCCTTGGCCGGGGCTGATCCGCCGGAGCCGATGACGGCGAGAACTGCGCCAACCTCGACGGTCTCGTCCTCACCAACCCGGATTTCCTGCAGCTTCCCTGCAACTGGCGATGGAATTTCGGTGTCGACCTTGTCGGTGGAGACCTCAAGCAGGGGCTCGTCCACCTCGACGTCGTCGCCAACTTCCTTGAGCCACCGGGTCACGGTTCCTTCAGTGACGCTTTCGCCGAGGGCGGGAAGGGTCACCTCGGTGCTCTCGCCGCCTGACGAGTCGTCAGCGGAGTCAGCGGAGGACTCAGCAGCGGCGGGCTCGTCGGCTTTCTCCTCGGGCTCGGGCTCGGCGGCTGGTTCTTCAGCTGCGGGCTCTTCGGTCTCTGCGGCGGGTTCCTCGGCCGCGTCCCCCGACGCAGCGGAGTCGTCCGAGCCGCCCGACCCGTCGCCGATACGCACCAGCGGCGCTCCGACTTCGGCGGTCTCGTCCTCGGCTACAAGGATTTCCTCGATGACCCCAGCAATAGGCGACGGGATCTCGGTGTCGACCTTGTCGGTGGACACCTCGAGCAGGGGTTCGTCAACCTCCACGCGGTCGCCGACCGCCTTGAGCCAGCGTGTAACGGTGCCTTCGGTAACGCTTTCGCCGAGGGCGGGTAAGTTGACGGATTCAGACATAGTGTCCCCGTTTCTCCTGAATAGTTTCTGCTCTGCGGTGCTAGCCCCATTAGGGGCCGGCACCGCAGAGCCAAGGTTGCGAGTAATGCTGGTGGAACGCTTAGTTGCGAGCTTAGTGCACGGTTATCCGTGCAGCGCCTTACCTGCAAGGGCGAGGTGCGCCTCGCCCAGCGCTTCGTTTTGGGTGGGGTGGGCGTGGATCAGCTGCGCCACATCCTCTGGGTAGGCTTCCCAGTTCACGATGAGCTGTGCTTCACCGATCTGTTCGCCCATCCGGGTGCCGATCATGTGCACCCCGATGACTGGCCCGTCCTTCTCGCTGACGAGTTTCACCAGGCCAGCCGACCCCAGGATGGAAGTCTTGCCGTTTCCAGCAAGGTTGTATTCCTGGGTGAGGACCTTGTCCTCGCCCAGCTTTTCTTTGGCGGCCTTCTCGGTGAGGCCCACCGACGCGATTTCGGGTTCGCTGTAGGTGACCTTGGGGATATTGATGTCTTCGACGATGACCGGTTTCAGGCCGGCGATTTCCTCGGCGACGAAGATGCCCTGCTGGAAGCCGCGGTGCGCGAGCTGGAGGCCAGGAACAATGTCCCCGACCGCGTAGATGTTCCCGACGCCGGTGTGCAGACGCTCATCGGTGATCACGAAACCGCGATCGATGGTGACGCCCGCTTCTTCGTAGCCGAGTCCTTCAGTGACCGGACCACGGCCGACGGCGACCAGCATCAGGTCTGCCTCGAAGGTCTTCCCGTCGGCCAGCGTGACGACGACGCCGTCGTCGTTCTGCTCGACCTTTTCGAAGAAGGTTCCGGTGTTGAAGTTGATGCCACGCTTCTTGTAGGCCCGTTCGAAGGCCTTGATGATGGTGGCATCCTCATTGGCCACCAGCGACGGGAGGCCCTCAATGATGGTGACGTCGACGCCGAAGGACTTCCATACGGAGGCGAACTCACAACCGATGACGCCGCCGCCGAGCACGATGGCCTTTTTGGGGAGCGTGTCCATGGTCAGGGCGTGATCAGAGTTAATGACCTTCCCGCCAATTTCGAGGCCGGGGAGGGTGCGGGAGTAAGAACCGGTAGCCAGGATGATGTTCTTGCCGGTGTAGGAAGTGCCATCGACATCGACCGTGGTGGTGGAGGTGAGCTTGCCTGCGCCCTCGATGACCGTGATGCCCTTGGACTTGATCAAACCTTGCAGGCCCTTGTACTTCCCGGCAATGATGCCGTCCTTGTACGCATTCACCGCAGGCATGTCGATCGACTCGAAGGTCGCCTTGATACCGTATTTCTCGGAGGAGCGAGCCGTGTCGGCGACCTCGGCCGAGTGCAGCAGGGCCTTGGTAGGGATACACCCGTTGTGTAGGCAGGTTCCACCGAGCTTGCCCTTCTCGATGAGTCCCACGGTGAATCCCAGCTGGACGGCTCGGAGTGCGGCGGCATAGCCACCGCTGCCTCCGCCCAGTATGAGGATGTCGAATTCTTGCGCAGCTGCCGTATCGGCCACTTGGACGCTCCCTCGCGTAATCTGTGACGGGCTGATGCGCCCGTCGGTTGATGATTTTGGCGGAATACTTGGTGTGATCAGGACTTACCCTATCCCCAGATCCGGCCAGCATCTACTTGATGAAGGGCGATCTCCGCCCTGATGTGGGCAGTCTCACCCCTGTTGCGGGGGTGAAACTGCCCAGCAGGCTTACTTTGCGGTAGTGGCCATGTCTTCGGCGTATGCCAAGAGGGTGCGGACACCGACTCCGGTGGCTTCCTTGGGTGTGTAGCCGTGTGCGGCGCCTTCGTTGAACGCAGGTCCGGCAATATCCAGATGGGCCCAGGGGATCTTCCGACCGTTGACTTCGCCGACAAACTCGCGCAGGAAGACGGCCGCAGTCATCATGCCGCCGAATTTCTCGCCAATGTTGGCAATGTCAGCCACCTGAGAGTCGAGACTTGGGCGAAGCTCCTCAGGCAGGGGCATCGGCCAGAACAACTCGCCGGACCGGTCCGCCGCACCCTTGACTGCATCAACCACGGTGTCGTCACCCATGACACCCGAGACGCGGCGCCCCAAAGCGATCATTTGGGCACCGGTGAGCGTGGCAATATCAATCAGTGCGTCCGGCGCCTCTTCGCTGGCAGCGGCAAGTGCGTCGGCCATCACCAGTCGGCCTTCCGCGTCGGTGTTGAGGACCTCGACGGTGCGGCCGCCGTAGGTGGTCATGACATCTGAGGGGCGCTGCGCGTCTCCCGATGGCATGTTCTCGGCCAGGCACAACCAACCGGTCACCTTGATGGGCAGGCCCAACTCAGCAATGGCGAGGACGGTGCTCAGCACGACGGCGGCTCCAGCCATGTCGAGCTTCATGGTCTGCATGCCAGCGGCAGGCTTCAGGGATAGTCCGCCCGAATCGAAGGTGATGCCCTTGCCGACCAGTGCAAGGCTTTGCTTGGCCGAGCTGGGGGAGTACTCAACCTTGACCAACCGGGGCTGGCGGGACGAGCCCTTCCCGACGCCGAGAATTCCCCCATAGCCTTCTTTTTCCAGGCGTTTCTCGTCCAGCACTGTGACCTTGATCGGCAGACCCTTGGTCAGGTCCTTCGCGGCCTGCGCGAAGGTTTCCGGGTACAGGTGGCTGGGTGGCTGGTTGACCAGGGACCGGGTGATGTTGACACCACGGCCCAGAATGGCGGCGCGGTTGAGGGCCGCCTTCAAGGACTTGTCCTGCGCGGCGGGTGTCACGATGGTGACGCTGCTGACCGGTTCCTTGGCAGGCGATCCGTTCTTTGCTGCCTGGGCGGAGCGGTGCTCGGTATAGGAGTACGCACCCATTGCTGCGCCCTCGGCCACCGCGGCGGCGTCGGCGACAGTTGGTGCGGGCAGTGCGATGGTCACCGAGTCAAGCCCGATGAGCTGACGAATTGCAGAGCCCGCGGCACGGCGCAGCGTCTCGGGGGTGACCGCTCCGTCGGCAGGGAGACGGCCGACGCCGGTCAGCACCAGAATCTCGGCAGCGCTGCCCTCCAGGCCGGGAAGCCGGCGAACCTCGTCAGCGCCGCCGGTGATGCCGAGCATTGGGAGGGAATCGGCCAGGGCGGCCGCGTCCTTCACCGAGAGCGGGGAGTCGAGCAGGACTGTTTTTCCGTCCTGTTGACCGACGCCGATTACCAGGGCGTCACCGGCGGTCTTCTTGGAGTCCTTGGTGACAGCTGTCAGCTTGAGTTCGCTGGCTATATTCACTGGGTGTGTTCCTCACTTCCATGTGCTGGACAGATAGGTAGGTGAGCGCGTCATGCCGCGCTATTCCTCCATCGATCGTAGTCTGTAAAGGAACCTGGTGTCGGGCGGAATGAATGGACCTCCCCTCGACGTTGTAACGGGTATTGAAAGCCGAGAACCTTGCTAGGAGGGGAAATGCTTAATCCAGAGACTCTGTTTAACTCAAACGCTGACCTGATCGACGGGCAGCAGCTGCGAGGACTTCCTCTTCTTGCTGGATTCACCGGATTCGTCGACGCGGGGCATGTGGTGTCCCAGGTCATCGAAGAAATGCTCACCACGCTGGATCACGAGCTGGTGGCGGTCTTCGACGCCGACCAGTTGATCGACTATCGCAGCAGGCGGCCTCGAATCACCTTCGCCGAGGATCATCTCGCGGATTATCACCCTCCGCGCCTCGAACTCCATCGGGTCTATGACGGGATGGGTGTTCCGTTCCTGTTGCTTGCCGGATTTGAACCGGATCTGCAGTGGGAGCGCTTTATCAGTGCGGTCACCGGTCTCGTGGACCGGTTCGAGGTGCCCTTGGTGTCCTGGATCAATTCGATCCCCATGCCGGTACCGCACACCCGTCCCCTCGGAGTGACAGTGCATGGCAACCGTCTGGACCTCATCGAGGGCATGAACACATGGCGTCCCACCGCAGAACTTCAGGCGTCAGTGGGGCATCTGCTGGAGTTGCGTCTGATCGAATCGGGGCATGACGTCGTGGGCTACGTCGTTCACGTCCCCCACTACCTTGCCGAGGCCGAGTATCCTCCGGCAGCTGTTACGGCCCTGGAGTATCTGGGTGCTTCGGCGTCGCTGGTGCTTCCCACCGACCGGTTGCGTGAGGCGGGCCGAGACGTTGAACGGCAGATCGCCCGTCAGGTTGATGGGTCTGCTGAGGTCAGTGGCGTGGTCAGCACCTTGGAGAAGCGCTTCGACGAGCGCGCCGGTAGCGCCGAGCGCCGGTCTTTGCTGGTGAAGGACAACAGTGAGCTGGCTGACGCCGACGAGATTGGTGCAGCGGTCGAGGCATACCTGGCGAGTCCACAGGCCGCTGACGAGTCGGAGCAGCTACTCGAAGAGGATCGCAAAGCAGGCGACCTTGCTGACCCCGCCGACTCTGGTACCGAGGGCGACGACAGCCCATCGCGGTGAGCCCGCACCGGCGCTGACTCGTCCTCGACAGCGCCGGAGCAGCTGCAGTTATGCACATGATGGTCGGACGGCACCCGTAGCGGGGACGCACTGAGCCATGCTCTTGCCATGACTTCAACACCCCCACCACAGGACCTGCCCTTCAAGGTCACGTCTGCTGCTGACATCCTCAGCTACATCCTGCACACCTTGGGCTTTCAACCGGCAGAGAGCCTTGTGCTCCTGACCATGTGTGGGAAGCGGGTCGGGGCAACGCTGCGGGTGGACCTTCCGGACAACGATCTGGATCCGGACGGTTATGCCGCAGGTGTCTGTTCAATTCTCACCTCGGACACCACCGCTGACGGTGCACTATTGGCTCTGTACACCAGTGAACCCTTGACCCGGGGCGGGATGCCACCCCGCCGGAACCTGGTGCGAAGCCTCGGCCGGTCCCTCGGTGGAGCGGGCCTGCAACTACGCGACGGCTGGCTGGTCACCGACACCATGTGGCGGGACTATTTCTGCACTGACCCGGGTTGCTGTCCACCGTCGGGTCATCCGATCGAGAGCGTCCTGACGAGCCCTTTGAACGCCGAGTTGACCTTCCGCGGCAGTAGTTTCGCCGACACTTTGGACGCCGCAGTTGAAACGGACCTTCCCGCGGCGTGGACTGACCCAGCGGAGTTGGCAAGGCTCTGTCGGAGCGAGCAGGTGCAACTTGGGCATCGCTGGACCTCCCCAAGCCAATTCATCGCCACCCTTCGGCTCTGGGATTGCCTGCTGGCCCGCACGGCTTCCAAGGTGCCGATCACCGATGTCGGGGTAGCCGCCCATCTGCTCGCCTCGCTGATTTCGAGGCCCATCCGTGACGCGGTTCTGGTGCTTGCGGCGTTGGGCTGGGAGATTTCAGTGAACGGTTCGGAAGGCAATAGCCTGCGCCGTGCGGGCACGGGAGCCGCGCACCTGCCAGCATCGGCGCGGACAATGCTGGGCTTCGGTCCGGATGAGCGACTGCCCGTTGAGCCGATGAAGCCTGCCGCGGCTCACACGCGAGACTTCTGCGACGTTCTGATCGGGCAATACCGGGGACAGCTGCAATGGGAGCAAGTTGATGCTGCCCACACCTTATTGAGCAGGCTGTCGGCTGTTGCGGTGGGGGAACCACGCGCTGCCCTGCTCACCATGCTGGGCTGGATTGAGTGGGCCAGGGGCCGGGGGTCCCGCGCGCATGTCTATCTGGGGGAGGCCCTGGCGGAAATCCCAGGGTATTCGCTTGCTGAACTTCTTGAGGAGGTGGTGGGTCGCGGCATGCTTGCCGAGTGGTCACGCGATAAGGATCTGGCGTGGCGCAATGGTGCGCCCCACGCTGCGTAACCGGTTGCACAGAAGCCGATTTGGGCGGGTGGCTGATTTATCGAAGCCCATGAATCGTGCGACAATAGGAACCGAGACCCGGTCGGGTTCGTGTATCAAGTAGTGTTCTACCCTGTCAGATCGGCCATTCTTTGCGGGATGGTCGGGAATAGGGTAGAAGGCGGGATGGTTCCACTTCATTGAGGAACGCCCCATCGAGCCGCTTGAATTCATTCACGGACTTGACAGGGTCATAGTGGTGTTGCCCCCTTGGTAACATCACAGACGCCGTATGAAAGGTTCTCTGTGTCGGCCAAGAAGACAACTGCACCGGATGTAACAGAACCCGGAGCAACGACCACCAAACGCCGGGCCGCCCCCAAGAAGGCGGCACCGAAGACCGCTGCTGCCAAGCCGCTATCGGCGCGGGCAGCCAAGGCCGCTGCCGCCCAGAACGCCGCGGCCGTCGAGGTCGAAGACGATAGCCCCGAGCTTGACGCCGCTGGTAACCCGGTGGAGCCTGCTGCATCCACCGAACGGGCCGCAGCCGAAGCTGAGACCAAGGCCGGATCTGGCTTCGTCTATTCAGATGCCGACGACGACGACGCCCCCGCCCAGCAGGTCATCTCAGCGGGTGCCACCGCCGACCCCGTCAAGGACTATCTGAAGCAGATCGGCAAGGTAGCGCTCCTGAATGCGGAGCAGGAAGTTGATCTTGCCCTGCGCATCGAGGCTGGCCTCTTCGCCGAGGAGAAACTGGCGGCGGACAAGGATGCAGCCAAACCACTCGATCCGAAACTGCGCCGCGAGCTCGAATGGGTCATCCACGACGGCAAGCGAGCGAAAAACCACCTGCTGGAAGCCAACCTTCGTCTGGTTGTCTCACTGGCCAAGCGTTACACCGGCCGTGGCATGCTGTTCCTTGACCTCATTCAGGAGGGCAACCTCGGTCTGATCCGTGCCGTTGAGAAATTCGACTACACCAAGGGCTTCAAGTTCTCCACCTACGCCACCTGGTGGATCCGTCAGGCGATCACCCGCGCCATGGCCGACCAGGCGCGGACCATTCGTATTCCGGTCCACATGGTCGAGGTCATCAACAAACTGGCCCGCGTGCAGCGCCAGATGCTCCAGGATCTCGGCCGCGAACCGACTCCCGAAGAGCTGGCCCTTGAACTGGATATGACCCCCGAGAAGGTTGTCGAGGTCCAGAAGTATGGCCGCGAACCCATTTCGCTGCACACGCCGCTGGGCGAAGACGGTGACTCTGAATTCGGTGACCTTATTGAGGACTCCGAGGCAGTGGTGCCGGCGGACGCCGTCAGCTTCACCCTGTTGCAGGAACAGTTGCACTCGGTTCTCGATACCCTGTCGGAGCGTGAAGCCGGCGTCGTAGCGATGCGCTTCGGCCTGACTGATGGCCAGCCGAAGACGTTAGACGAAATCGGGAAGGTCTACGGGGTGACGCGTGAGCGGATCCGCCAGATCGAGTCGAAGACCATGTCGAAGCTGCGCCACCCTTCGCGGTCCCAGGTACTGCGCGACTACCTGGACTAAACCCACTTAAACCCTCTGTGGGGTTGGGAAACCAGCCCCACAGCAAAAAAAGTACCCCCACACATCAGTGCGGGGGTACTTTTGGTTTAACGGGTCCGGGTTGCCGGCCCGTCGGTGGTGCTTTTAGTCTTCGCTTACCGGTCCTGGTGCTGCATTCAGACGGTTGGTCTCATCCTGCCACTCGGACGTCAGCGGACGCAGATTCGACTCAACGGAACGTGCGTGGTGGCCACAGAAAAGTAGCTCACCACCGGAGGACTGAAGAACTGCGCGCACATAGGCCTGGGCTCCGCAGCGGTCACAGCGGTCCAGCGCGGACATTTCGCGGGTTGCTACTGCTGTTGTCATGATTGCCTCCTTAGTGGTTCCTGTAGTTCATATAACCACTATTCGTTGCCGTTCTATTGCAGGCTGGGTGGTCTTTCGCTGAGCGCGTAGCATAGCTCGACGTCGTCACACCTTTGCCGCATGACCTGCGGCCCGCCTAAGCCGAACTACGCGGGTAGGGGAATATGCTGGAGTAATGCGTCAGGAGGCCCCCGGCGCGGCGCCCCGGATACCGGTGTCGCCACTCACCTTTACCCCTGCCAAGGAGTTTCACCCAACGTGGCGCCACCCAGCACTGAATACAACGCCCGGCACCTATCCGTCCTGGAGGGCCTTGAAGCCGTCCGCAAACGGCCCGGCATGTATATCGGGTCGACTGATTCCCGCGGGTTGATGCACTGCCTCTGGGAAATTATCGACAACTCGGTGGATGAGGCACTCGCCGGCCACGGTCAAAGCATCAAGGTGATACTCCACCCGGACGGATCGGTCGAGATTCACGATGACGGGCGTGGGATTCCGGTGGACGCAGAACCCAAGACCGGCCTCAGTGGCGTCGAGGTGGTCTTCACGAAGCTGCATGCCGGCGGTAAATTCGGTGGCGGTTCGTACACGGCCTCCGGTGGCCTCCACGGTGTCGGCGCCAGCGTGGTCAACGCGCTGTCAGCCCGACTGGATGTCCAGGTGGATCGCGGCAGCAAGACCTACCAGATGTCGTTTAGGCGAGGCGAACCGGGTCGCTTCCTGGATGCGAAGTCACCGTCGCCGACCGCAAAGTTCGAACCGTTTCTCGAAAGCTCCCGGCTTGAGGTGGTCGGCACCACCAAGCGCGGTGTGACGGGGACCCGGATCCGGTACTGGGCTGACCGGCAAATTTTCACCCCCGACGCGAAATTCTCCTACGAGGAACTGCAGGCGAGAGCCCGTCAAACCTCCTTCCTGGTCCCCGGGCTGAGGATCACCCTCCGGGACGAACGCCGGCTGGCCGGCACTGCAGCCGAGGCGGGAGCGCTGGAGGAGGTCTTCCAGCACGACGGTGGAATTTCGGAGTTCACCACCTTCCTTGCAGCGGACAGCGCGGTGACCGATGTGTGGCGCCTCCACGGCTCAGGCCGGTTCAAGGAGTCGGTGCCGGTGTTGGGCGAGAATGGGCATAGTGAGATCGCGGAGGTGGAACGCGATTGCGAGGTGGATATTGCGTTGCGCTGGGGAATCGGCTACGACACCACGGTGAAAAGCTTCGTGAACATCATTGCCACCCCCAAGGGGGGCACCCACCAGAGCGGTTTCGAACAGTCTCTCCTGAAGTCTTTCCGCAAAGTGATTGAGGCCAACTCCCGAAAGCTCAAGGCCGGCAACGACAAGATCGAAAAGGATGACGTCTTCGCCGGACTAACAGCTGTCCTGACCGTGCGGCTGGCCGAGCCCCAGTTCGAGGGCCAGACCAAGGAAATCCTTGGCACTTCCGCAGTGCGGGCCATCGTGGCGAAAGTTGTCGAGAAGGAGATTCTGGCCAAGCTGAACTCCACGGCCCGGGGCGATAAGGCTCAGAGCGCGCTCCTGCTGGAAAAAGTTGTTGCCGAGATGAAATCCCGGATCTCCGCGCGGGTGCATAAGGAGACCCAACGGCGAAAGAACGCCCTGGAAACCTCGTCAATGCCGTCGAAGCTGGCTGACTGCCGGATTGACGACGTCGAACGCTCCGAACTGTTCATCGTCGAGGGTGACAGTGCGCTGGGCACCGCTAAGCTTGCCCGCTCGTCCGACTATCAGGCGTTGCTACCCATCCGTGGCAAGATCCTGAACGTGCAGAAGGCATCGGTGGGGGACATGCTAGCCAACGCCGAGTGTGGGGCGCTGATTCAGGTGGTGGGTGCCGGGTCGGGCCGCAGCTTCCAGCTGGACGCGGCACGGTATGGGAAAGTGATCCTGATGACCGACGCCGACGTCGACGGCGCTCACATCCGCACCCTGCTTCTGACCTTGTTTTTCAGGTATATGCGGCCGCTTGTAGACGCCGGCAGGGTGTATGCGGCGGTTCCGCCGTTGCACCGGGTTGAGGTGATCAACCACGGTTCCAAAACGAATGACACCATCTACACCTACTCGGAACAGGAACTCTCTCGACTGCTGGCAGAGTTGGAAAAGCAGGGCAAGCGTTACAAGGAACCCATCCAGCGGTACAAGGGGCTTGGTGAGATGGACGCTGAGCAGTTGGCGGAAACCACCATGGACCCGAGGCACCGTACTCTTCGGCGGGTGCGGATCCAGGAAGCCGAGTCGGCGGAGCGGGTGTTTGATCTGTTGATGGGCAGCGACGTCGCCCCACGCAAGGACTTCATCGTGGCTGGCGCCGCCTCTCTGGACCGGGAGCGGATTGACGCTTGAGCTCAAGTGGGAGCGGGTCCAGCCAGGGCGCAGCTTTCCCGCAGTCAGAGGCCGTTCTGCTCTCTAGCTGAGCGAAAGCCGGCGCCAGGCGTATGCGTGGTGCCGGTCAGGGGTCACCGAGAGTGATGTCCTGTGGTGGATTAGCACCTTTTCCTCCTGAAGCTTCTTGCAGGCTTTCTCACAAATTCATCGGGGAATTGCGGTGATGGCACATGACCATTTGGGCGGTCTCTACACCAAGCCCTTGGGGAAGTCCTCAGGCGAAGCTGTCAGCCACGGCCGAGCACCCTGTAGTGGTTAGGCTCCTTTACCGGGCATTTTCTCGGTCGGGACTGCGCCGGCCGAGAAAATTGACTCACCGCAAATATGTTCGTCCACATCATTCTCAGATCCTGTTCCCCGCGGTCTCGGGGCCTTCAATGCCCCGACCGAACCGTTTTCGTCGTGTCGGCGGGTCCGTTGCGGGGACGACAATACGATGTTTGCCTATGGAGAGTAGTCAATTGCCTGCTACCATTAGGTTTTGACGTGGGAAGGAAGGAGCCGACTGTGGGACGAGCAGGCCTGACAGCTGACCGCCTGGCACAGGCAGGGGCTGAACTTGCCGACGAACTCGGCTTTGAGCAGGTGACGGTCGCCGAACTGGCGCGTCGATTCAAGGTGAAGCCGGCGAGTCTGTATTCGCACGTACAGAGCTCCGCGGATCTCAAGGCTCGCGTTGCGCTGGTCGTCCTCGCTGAGCTCGCGGATCGCGCATCGGAGGCTGTGGCCGGCCGGTCCCGCGAGGCCGCTCTTGCGGCCCTGGGGAACTCCTACCGGGATTATGCCCATGAGCATCCGGGGCGTTTCGCCGCGATGCAACTGCGGCTCGATTCCGAGACTGCTGCCCGGAGCGCTGGCCCGCGGCACACCCGCCTGATGCTAGCAATCCTCCGTGAATACGAGCTAAGCGATGCGGACCAGACCCACGCTGTCCGACTACTCGGCAGCACCTTCCAGGGCTACGTGAGCCTGGAGCTGAGCGGGAGTTTCAGCCACAGCGAACCCTCATCCAACGAGAGCTGGGACCACATCATCCACGGGCTCCACATCCTGTTGGAGAACTGGCAAGTGCGCTAACAAGGCGCATCGAAAGACCGATAATGACGGGAGCATGACAATCGAGAACTGGACCACCACAACCCCCATCCCGGCGGGCTTCTTCCGAGGCGCCCTTGAACTGGAACAGACCGGACTGGGGGTCCTACCCCACCGCCTCCCGGCGAGGGCACGCGTCCAGGCCAATGACCCGCAGTTGTTGATGGCGGAGTCTCAACCATCTGGCGTCCGGCTCGCCTTCCGGACGAGCGCCAGCGCTCTGGAGCTCGACACGGTGCGCTCGAGAACCACGTACTCCGGCTTCCCGACACGGCCGGACGGGGTGATCGAACTTGTCGTGAATGGCCAAGTCCTCGGCAGCTCCGTTACCAGTGGAGGGAACACTGTGACGATCGACATGGCCACAGGAGCCGCCAATCAGGTGGTCGGGCCCGCCTGCACGAGTCGATTCGCGGACCTCCCCCAGGGAACCAAGGACATCGAGCTCTGGCTGCCACACAACGAGACAACGGAACTCATTTCGCTTCGCACCAATGCTTCAGTGGAGCCCACGCCACCGTCCGGGCGGCCGAGGTGGCTTCATCACGGCAGTTCGATCAGCCATGGGTCCAATGCCATACGTCCGATGGCGATTTGGCCGGCGGTCGCCGGGCGTTTGGGTGGCGCCGATCTGACCAACCTGGGCTTCGGCGGAAGCGCGCTCCTCGACCAGTTCACGGCACGCGCCATACGCGACACACCCGCCGATCTGATAAGCCTGAAAATCGGCATCAACCTCGTCAACCTCGACCTGATGCGATTGCGCGCGTTCGGGCCGGCCGTCCACGGCTTCCTCGACACCATCCGCGATGGACACCCAAAGACACCACTTTTGGTCATATCACCCATTCACTGCCCGGTCCATGAGGAGACCCCGGGTCCCAGCGCATTCGATCTCGAGGCCCTCGCAGCCGGTGAGCTCCGGTTCCGAGCAACCGGAGACCCCTCCGAGCCTGCTGCCGGAAAGCTCACCCTCAGCGTGATCCGGGATGAGCTGAATCGGATCGTTCGCCAGCGGTCTCTGGACGACCCGAACCTCTACTACCT
The DNA here is from genome assembly GCF_039526005.1 of Arthrobacter flavus. NCBI lineage: Bacteria > Bacillati > Actinomycetota > Actinomycetes > Micrococcales > Micrococcaceae > Arthrobacter > Arthrobacter flavus. The sequence continues at coordinate 100,425 of NZ_BAAAIJ010000019.1, forward strand.
GGACGGTCGCGAACTCTACGGAGAGCAGGACTGGATTGAACTTCCGCTCCCTGACGCATTGCATCCGGACGCGGCAACGCATCACCTGATGGGGGAACGTTTCGCAAGCCTGGCATTTGCGGCGGGCACTCCGCTGTCGACGACCGCATATCGAGCCCACAGCCGCTACGCACAGCTCTAGAGCAGGGTCGCTTCGCCCGCGAATACCGCCCACTGGCCCAGGATGAACTGCATTTCGTTTTGGAGCGCCGATGGCACAAACTCGGTCAGACCCGGGACCCGGAAGATCTCACCGATGCCCAGGCCATCGCCGCCGTTGCCCGGATTATCCGAGGCAACTTCCTCCTCATCGATCGGCTCTTCACCCAAGGAGAACGGGTCATGAAAACCAATGAACTCAGCACCATCACCGACGACGTCATTGAAGCCGCACGCTCGACCCTCGTCATCGGAATCAGCTAAACCGCCAAACCGAGCTGCGAAAAAGCCGCCAATCTGAACCAACAGTCACATCAGGCAGAACTCAACAGACGGAGGGAGTCTTTGACTGAAAAGAGTTAGCGATGGGGGACCGGCTCACTCTCCACCGTCCAACGTGCCGTGCGGTAAGTTTCGAGGCGACCACTTCCTTGTGTCTCGATGTTGACACAAAACATTAGCGCGTGCTTGTATTGCGGTGAAGATACAAGTCGGGCTTTGCGGGTTGTGATTGGGGAATGATGGGCGCTATATGGATATTGCTAGCCATTGTGTTTGTGGCTTTGATCGTGACGGCGTTGGGGACGATCCTTCGAAAGTCGCCAAATAGTCGAACTAATCTACAGAGGCTCGTTGATCAGCTTTCGAGCGGTGAGAAGGACGCCGCGGTCGCTTATCTTCGTCGGGAGTGGCAGGTTTTGTTGGTCGCGCTGTTGGCTGGCATGGCTGCATCGGTTACCGTTTTTTTCCTAGGCGGTTCGCTGACTTCGCTGCATGGTTTGCCTTACGCTCTCGCCGGTGTCGTAGGTGCATTGGTGGCGCTATTGGTTGTCAACCTATGGCCACGTGTCCAGTGGTTGGAGGGCGAGAGGCAGACCAGGGTAGCGGATCTTGAGCCCCGAAACTCGATGAGTTTCGGTAGGCAGTGGGTGTTCGTTCTTCCACTGGTTTCCGCGGTGCTCTTGATCTTGGGGCTTGTTCTCGCGGGAAGCTATTCATCGACGGATGAGAACGGACTACATCGGATCTACGCCTACCGAGGCTTATCGGGGTGGGGTGTGGACGGTGGCCAAGTTGTCGATATCCAGTACAACATGAATGCTACTGGGCCATTCCCTGGTTGGTTCTACGGCGTTCCCCTCGTGGCGTGCACCGTGTTGTTCATAGTTGCTGTTTATTGGACGCTGCGTCGCATTGCTTTGGCACCGCGGCCAATGTCCCCTGAGCTGTTTACGCTGGATAATGCCTTAAGAAGCTTGCAGACGAGATTTGTGATGGCGTTCTCAAGCGCGGCCTTGGGCTTTCAGCTTGCGGGTTTAGGTTTCGTTACTGGGATTGCGCTGCTCAACGCTAACCGGGATCCTGTTCCGACCGCGGATCTTAGCGCTGTTCCGAGCACCGTTGCTGTCGAGCCCGGTCACACGCTGGCGATCGTCCTGATGGTCGTGTCCGTGGCTATTGCAGTGACAGGTCTAGTTCTTCTGTTCCGCGCTATAGCCGCGGTCTCAGATGCAGTGGCGGCCAGCCATGGCATCAGGCGACCTGTAGAGCGGGTTCCATTCTGATGATTAGCGTAGATCCGACTTCTTCCATCTCTCCTACGGAGCAAGTCCGCTCCCAGCTGGAAGCGCTCATTAGGACCGGCCAGCTGACTGAAGACAGCCGACTGCCGACGGTCCGGCAGCTGGCGGCCGACCTTCGCGTTGCGATCGGTACCGTGGCTAAGGCCTATAAGGAGCTCGAGCACGTCGGATTGATTCGGACCGGACGCGCTGCTGGCACCAGGGTCAACGCCGGCTTCATTACGACTCCTACGGTTCTTACGGCCGCACAAGCATTTGCTAGGACGGCGAGAGACGCGGGATTGAACTTAGACCAGGCACAAGGGATCCTCTCGACCGGCTGGGGCAGCTACTCCAAATCCTCCTGACAGCGAACGTCTTGACGCACTCTCACACCAGAATTCAGCCATCTGCATATTTTTGCGGGGCTCGGTGTCGCGGTGGTGGATGGTGAGTTCAGTCGGTCGTTGCAACATCCCCTATTGATGCGAGGTGTTGTGTATGTCATCGAAGAAGGAACGGATTGTTCAGGAGGCACGGTTCTGGGTATTGATGGCCCGGGGGTCTACGCTGACCGCGGTCTGTGATGCTGTAGGCGTGAATCGACGAACTGGGCAACGTTGGCGCCGGGCAACCGGCGGTCGTATCCCGCGCGCTAAGCCTGAGCCCTCGGGGCGGTACCTCTGTTTGGAGGAACGATTACGGATAGTTGACCTTCACTTGGCCGGGCACGGAGTGAGGGCGATCGCCCGAGCGATAGGCCGGTGTTCTTCGACGGTCAGCCGCCCTCGGCTGCACCATCGCCTAGACCATTCCCAACACTCGTCCTAAGGCACCGAAAGGTCAGCCGATCAGTCACGAACCGCCGATGTCCCCCGCGCATCCGCCACCGGACAACTGAGGGACATTGAATGCCCCAGTACCGTTCCGCGCTCCCGTATTACCCTGCCGAGTGGTGTAACTGGGAGTGTCGTAATTGATGGATTCGTAGGTCCGTTGAGAGCGAAGATCGCGTGAGCGGGCCAGCAGCCCGGTCACTATCAGGCACACGCCACACGTAAGGAGTGCAATTCCCAGGACAAAGGTAGCGATCGTGGCGCTCTCGGCCGTTCCGGTGAAGACCTCAAACATTGAAATCGGCAAGACGAACAACATTGTTCCCAGCGCGATTCCGCCGCCGACGAGCGGGCGGGCTCCTGTGGTGTGCATGGTTCCCCCCTTTGAGTAATCTATTCATTCAAACACCCGCTCGTATGCAAGGGAAGGGTGGGTGCGGTTAGGTTGCTGGTGGAGCACGTCTGCCTGCAAGCTCGAATGGTTGGCGCGCTGGCCAATGGTGCGCAGATGGATGCTCATACGCGACGCAAGAACGCGCCCAGGAGAACATAATGCAGAACCGATACAAACTCTTCAGTTGCTGGGTCGTTAACAATAGGTTGATTATCTTGGGGCGAAAAGGATGATCGTGGTTGCCCCGAGGAGCAGCCAGGCGATTGAAGTTCCTGCGGTGAGGTATTTCATTCTGGAGCGTCTGGGGGCTATCCCTGGTGCGCTGATCGGGTCATCGGTCTTTCGACCTTTCCTGATATCCAAGCCGATTCCGACGACCATGAAAGTGATGCCGCAGGCAAGGATGATTCCCGCGGTCACTGGCAGCGGGGGCGACTCTATAGTGAGCAGTAGGTAGGGCCCGGCAAAAAGGAGGGCTCCGGCCACTCCAACCAGGACTGCACCGATGAGCGGACGACGTACGATTATCCCCAACGATCGGGACAGGGCAAAAGCCAGCAAAAGGACGCCTCCAGCGAGACCCACGAGCATCGCTAAACCGCTCCACGTGAGCGGATGGACGATCCCAGTAACCAGCCCACCGACGCCTTGTAGAGCCAGGACTACTCCAACAATCTGCAACAAGACTGGACCCATGAGAGAGACCCACCGGGTAGGGGCTGTTGAGGTTTGGGCAGCAATAACGCGTGCGTACTCTGCCGGATCGCCGAACGCTTTTGCCGCATCCTCATCCGCATCACGACAGTGCGAGTTCACTTCACTGAGGGAATCACCGATCCGATGCCCTGGTATCTCAAGGAGCCGAGCCTCGAGAATGAATTCCCCCGCCCAGCGGGTATCAATATCTGGAGCAAACTGAGCTTCAATGCTGCTATCACTCATGGGGGTCCTCCGTTGTGTCCTGTAGGTGGGGTCGTGTGACGCTGACAAAGCGAGTCCAGCGCTCGGTTTGCTGGGCGAGACTCCTTCGACCACTCGGGGTGAGCTCGTAGTATTTACGCCCAGGGCCGCCTTCGCCAGCGCGCCATTCAACGAGCACCAGACCGGCGGCTTCGAGCCGCGCAAGAAGCGGGTAGAGGGTTCCGCCCTTTACTTTCCCAAAACCTGCAGCTTCGAGCTGTACCGAAATCGCATAACCGTATGTGGTGCCGCCGGCGAGGACTCTCATGACAGCCTGCGAGAGCACCGCTCTCAACCACTCTGTTGGCCATTCCGGATCATCAGTCACAACTAGATAGTAAGGCGATCTAGATGGTTATGCAATCTAGTGGATCCATTGCCTCAATAAACTGTTGCGGTAAGGGGTCGCTGAATAGGACGACAAGACCGCCAACTGAAACTGCAGTTAACCGCCATTTCTGGCTCCAGTGCGGACCTGTTTCCCAGGCCCCGGCGCTGGCTGCGTTCGTCTCAACAATGTGTCTAAAGGTCATCAACCTCATCAACAGCCGATATGGTCTTTGATGAGATTATGGGCCGCTGATGAGGGTGATGGTGACGACGAGGACCTGGATAAGGACGAAGCCCCAGAGGGCGGAGGCGGCAGCCCACCACGGGTGTTTGGTTCGCAGCGCGAAGCCAGCTCCGATCAGGCCGAGAAGGATGGGTATGGCGAAGACCCAGATTGGGCGACGGGTGCCGCTTCCAGTCCAGTCGGGGAGAAGGAAGACGACAGCGATCGCTAGGAGCATCAGCACCCATGTAGCAACGGGCCGAGTGGCTCGCGGTTCCTGGTGGTCCGCGTGATCTGCGTAGGTCATGACTTCAGCACCTCCTATCCTTCGTGCAGTCTATTGTGTCGTTGACGGCCTACTTCAAGGGGTTGCAGAGGCAGTAGGTGAAGTAGGTGCTCACTGCTGCAGCTACGGCTCGTTCCTGTGTCTTCATGCGGGACGCGTTCGCGCGTATGTCGCGGACGATGGCCCGGTCACAGGAACATGCGAAGTAGCCACGTGAGCCGTAGCACCGGTCGTGGGTGCGGCAAATCGAGTCAAGGACGTCCACCGCCGCGCCGCCACCGTGGCCGGGGCCGCACCAGTTACCCCAAATTGGCAAGCTCGCCCGGGTCGACATCTGACCTTCAGGAACGGGCTGCTGGGACGCGGCGAGCTGATTAATGACGGTTCCCATTTCCAGGATCGTCGGGTCAGCATTCGCCGCGTGTGCGGCGTCGGTGTCGAAGTAGGTGGAATCATCCGGGGCCGTGCGCATGAACTGGGTTGCTTCCTCGACCTGACGGTCGAAGGCCTGAGTGACGTTGCCTTTGCCCTTTCCTTGGCCTTTCCCGCTGCCGTTGCCGTGTCCTTGGCTCTGAAGAGTGCCGGCATTGTCCGCTGTCGCTGAGATGGACGTCATGAGAGGTGACGCAGCGATTGCGGGGGACCCTCCTGTGAGGACGAGGGCTGTGAGGCCAAGAACGGCCCAGTTGCGCAGGTTGGATCGACCGAGCTTTGGTGATGACAGACGTGAGACCATTTTTCTTCCCCCAAAGAAGTACTAGCTGCGCCAGTGTCTGATCGGCACCTTCGGCGATAGGCCTGATGGTTGGGTCCCCGTGTAGAAGTCCAGTGTTTGTGTGAGTTTCGTGTCCGAGAATGGACACAGGAGGAAATTCACGAATCAT
>NZ_BAAAIJ010000020.1:0-119627 GCF_039526005.1 Arthrobacter flavus
CTCAACGTGCTTCCTGAATACATCTGATTACTCCCTGAAGAAGGATCCTAAATTCGGTGTCCAACTTCTGGGGACCACTCCATTGCTACGCCAGTATTTCCCCAAAGGCACAGACCTGTCCGTGCACTCACCCCAGCGGCTGCTCGAAGTCGCTACCGAACTCAACGACCGGCCCCGCAAAACACTCGGCGGGATCACCCCCGCACAAGCCATGGAACGACTACTATTCGAACCAGGCAAACCCATCGTTGCAACGACCGCTTAAATTCGCCGATCCCTTGTGGGGCGGAGCCGTCGGAACAGTCATCGAATCGGCTTCCGATCTGCCGGTAGGAACGGTGGTTCAGCACATGAACGGATGGCGGGAAGAGCTCACAGGCCCGGCGAACACTTTCTATCCCGTTCCCGTTGAGGTGTTGCCAGGTGCGGAGTACGTCCTGAATCAGGGAGTGACGGCGTATCACGGCATGGTGGACATAGCTGAGGTCGGGGAAGGAGACGTCGTGTTCGTGACTGGCGCCGCCGGCGGGGTGGGGTCTCTGGCCGGACAGATCGCCAAGGCCCGTGGCGCTAAAACTGTTATCGGTAGCGCTGGCAGCGCAGAAAAGGTCAAATACCTGGTTGAAGAACTCGGTTTCGACGCGGGCATTAACTACAGGGACGGCCTGGTCCAGGAACAGCTGGCCGAGTTCGCCCCGGAGGGCATCAACGTCTTTTTCGACACGGTCGGCGGCAGCCAGTTCGAGGCGGCAGTGCAGGCGGCCGCGCCGGACGCCCGATTCGCTTTATGCGGGACCCTGGCAGGGCAAATCGACGGCGGGAATGCCGGCTCACCGCGGCTGGACATCATGACCGCTATCGTCAAGCAGCTGACCATACGCCCCTTCTCCACCTTCCATACTCCTGAACAGCTCCAGGCTTGGGGAACGCACTACGGCCAATGGCTGGCTGAAGGAAAAATGGTCTTCCCCCACACGATCATCGACGGTGGATTGGAAGCCGCGCCAGCAGCACTGGACGCACTACTCAAAGGCCGGTACCGCGGCAACGTCCTCGTCCGCATGGGCGCCCAATGAGGTCACGGAAGGTCCTGCTCTTCGCCTGTTGCCTTGCCCAGCTGATCGTGGTCCTTGACAGCTCGATCCTGACGGTCGCCCTGCCGCAAATCTCTACTGACCTGGCCATGACAACAGTGGATCTGCCATGGATCGTCAACGCGTTCGCTATCCCCATCGCCGGGCTATTGCTGCTGTCCGGGAAGCTCTCCGACCGGTACGGGGCAAAACCGGTCCTGCTGGCCGGCACCCTGATCTTCACCGTTGCCAGTCTCCTCGGGGGACTGGCTCCCGATGCGGGCGCGCTGATCAGTGCAAGGATCGGGCAAGGGGTTGGCGCTGCCCTGATATCGCCGGCCACACTCATGCTTCTTTCAACCAGTTTTTCGACAGGATCTGCGCGGGCACGGGCATTCGGGCTGTGGGGGGCCGCTTCCGGCAGCGGCGGGGCCATCGGCGTGCTGGCTGGAGGGATACTGGTCGAAGGAACCAGCTGGCGATGGACTTTGTTGGTAAACGTGCCCCTCGGCGCCGGGCTGGTAGTCCTGCTGCTCTTCTTCGTTGCAGGGATCCAACCGTCCCGCTCCCGAGGCAGGCTGGATTTCGCGGGCGCGATAGCCGGGACCACCGCGGTAACTGCCCTGGCCCTGGCTTTCGCCTCCCTGGAGTCACCACTGCTGGACGTAGGTCCGGCGGTCTGGATCGCTCTAGCCGTGATCGCAGCGGGCCTATTTATTCTGATCGAGCTGAAGTGGGTTTCCTATCCGCTGCTTCCCCTCAGAAGACTCTCCGGGAAGAGCCTGTGGGTGCTGCCCGGAGCGATGTTCCTCATTGGTGGCGCGATGACCGGTACGTTCTACTTCCTGACCCTGTACTTCCAGCTACACCAGGGTCTGGCACCGCTGGAAACAGGGCTTGCTTTCCTGCCGCTGTCAGCAGCAGCGTTCATCGCCGCCGCGGCCACGCACCCCCTCAGCAAGAAACTCGGTGTTCTGCGCGCAGCCACCCTGGCCGTGATACTCATGACCGCGGCTCTCGGAACCATGTCAGGGGCCGCGCATGCCGGAAGCACGGTCATCATCATTATGGTCAGCGTGCTGTTCGGGGCCGGTATGGGGGTCGCCATCAGCACCATTGCCGACCTCGTCACCGCGTCATTTCCTTCAGAAATGACCGGCATAGCTTCCGGAGTGCTGACAACAGCCCAACAAACCGGGAACACCATCGGGCTGGCAGCCCTCGTCTCACTCGACACCGGCACCGGCACCGGTTCAACCAGCCACGGAACCCCTCTCGCCGGCGCAGCCTTCATGACCTTCGCCGCGGCTCTCTGCATCTTGAACTATTCCAAAAAGCGGCGCCGCAACCCACAGCAGCCCTCGCTCAAGGTAATCACATACGATCGTTAGCGAGACACTTCCAACCCGGTGTTGGAAACCGCGGAATCAAGAGCCTTATTTTGTAACGCTTTCCGTGTACTCGACAATGTAACGCCCAACCCGGTTAGTGATACATTTTGATGATGCGAATCGGATACGGACGTGTCTCAACACGCGATCAGCACCCCGAAGCACAACACGACGCCCTGCGCGCGGCCGGCTGCGAGCAGATATTCCTCGACACGGCCTCGGGGAAACTCGCCCGCAGGCCCGAACTCGACAAGGCGCTGCTCTCGGCCAACCGGTCCGGAGATCAGCTTGTTGTTACCAAACTCGACCGGCTCGGGCGGTCGCTGGAAAATCTCATCGAGCTCTCCAATACGCTGCAGGAGCGCGGCGTGGACCTGGTGGTCCTGGACCAGGGCATCGACACCTCCACACCCGCCGGGCGGATGTTCTTCCAGATCATCGGCTCGATCGCCGAGTTCGAACACGCACTGATGTCCGAACGGACCCGTGACGGGCTCGCCGCCGCCCGGGCACGGGGCAGGACCGGCGGGCAGAAACCAAAACTCGGTCCGCGCCAGGTCAAGCTGGCCCGCGAAATGTATGAAGAAAAGGACGCCGACGGCAAACGTGCCCACACAGTCGAGCACATCGCCCAGGAATTCGGAGTCACCAGGCCTACCATTTACCGGCACCTGGCCAAACCGTAGACGGCAGACCTTGCGCATCACAGCGCTACGGCATCCGCAGGTCACAGTCATCCAACTGAAAAGGACTTCATAAATGGCCGTGCGTTCTTTGCTCACCGCTGCCGAACGCGGTCAGATCCTGGCAGTGCCCACCAATGAGGAGGACCTGGTAGCCCGCTACACACTGAGCGAGGCGGACATGTCATTGGTTCGGCAACGCCGCGGAGATGCCAACCGGCTCGGTTTTGCCATCCAACTGTGCCTGCTGAGGCATCCGGGAATCACGCTGGTCGACGACACCGAGATACCTCCGGAACTGGTTACTTGGCTGGCCTCCCTGCTAGATATCCCGCCCGAGGCCTGGGACGAGTACGGGACACGTGAGGAAACGCGGCAGGAACACGGAAGGGAGATCCGTAGGTACCTGGGCATGTCGACGTTCGGAATCACGGATTTCCGCCAGCTCGTGGAGCACGTGGGTGATGTGGCCGCGCAAACGGACAGGGGCCTACTCCTGGTCGAAGCAGCGCGGGACTTCCTGCACTCAAGGAGGGTTGCCTCGCCCGGGGTGGGGATCATTGAAAGGGCCTGCGCGCAGGCCCTGACCCGGGCGAACCGGCGAATCCACGCCACCCTATGCGGCCACCTCTCACTGGAACACCGGCGGCGTCTGGACGGCTTGCTGCTTCGCCGCCCCGATAGTTCCTTGACTGAAATCGGCTGGCTGCGGCAGGCCCCGATACGCCCCAACGCCAAGGCCATGAATGAGCACATCACACGGCTCGCGACCTGGCGCGCCCTCGATCTTCCTTGGGCCGCCGGCAAACTGGTACACCGTAACAGGCTCCTGAAGCTGGCCCGCGAGGGCGCATCCATGACCGCGGCAGACCTTGCCAAGTTCGAGCCCGGACGCCGGTACGCAACCCTCTTTGCCCTGTCCGTGGAAAGCATGGCTACCGTCACCGACGAAATCATCGAGCTGCACGACCGAATCATTGGCCGGATCATCCGTACCGCCCAGAACAAGCAAAACCAGTACACCCTGGCCTCCCGCGCCACCGTCGCAGCCATGATGCGCCTGCACTCCAAGCTCGGTGATGCCCTGATTGAGGCCAGGGAAAACGGCGAGGATCCCTTCGCCGCGATCGACACAGCCATCGGCTGGGAATCCTTAGCCGAAAGCACCGCCCAAGCCAAGGAGCTCACCCGGCCGGCCAATGAGGACCACCTCGCCCTCGTCAGCGCCCACTTCACCACGCTGCGCCGCTACACCCCGGCGTTCCTTGCCGTCCTTGACCTCCAGGCAGCCCCCGCCGCACAAGACCTGCTGGCCGCCATCAAGGTCATCCGAACCCTGAACGCCACCGGCGCCCGAAAGATCCCGGACGATGCACCCACTTCGTTCATCCGGTCCCGGTGGAAGCCGCTTGTTTTCACCGTGACCGGCACCGATCGGGGATTCTACGAGTTCTGCGCCCTCACGGAACTCAAGAATGCGCTTCGGTCCGGGGACATGTGGGTCACCGGATCCCGCCAGTTCCGCGATTTCGATGACTACCTTTTGGCCGGCCCCGATTACACGGCCATGAAGGACGCTGGGAACCTTCCCCTGGTCACGACAGACGGCGGCGAACGCTATCTCCCGGGCCGCCTGACCCTGCTCAGTGAACGGCTGCACCAGGTCAACGGCCTGGCATCCCGCGACGAACTGCCCGGGGTGTTGATCACCGCCAACGGCGTGAAAATCACCCCGCTCGAGACGATCGTGCCAGAACACGCCCAGCCCTTGATCGACCAGGCCAGTGCCATGTTCCCGCGGATCCGGATCACCGACCTGTTGATGGAAGTTGATGGGTGGACAGGGTTCACCCGCCACTTCACCAACCTCAAGTCCGGCCAACCCTCCAAGGACAAACAACTCCTGCTCACTGCGATCCTGGCCGATGGAATCAACCTTGGACTGACGAAGATGTCCGAGTCATGCACCGGTGTCACCTACGCCCAATTGGACCGCCAGCAGGCATCCCATATCCGGGATGAAACCTACAGCGCCGCATTGGCGGAACTGGTCAATGCCCAGCGCGCACACCCCTTCGCAGCCCACTGGGGCGATGGCACCACCTCCTCCTCGGACGGGCAGCGCTTCCGCGCCGGAAGCCACGCCGAATCCACCGGGCATGTGAACCCCAAATACGGGGCCGAGCCCGGACGGCTCATCTACACGCATGTCTCGGACCAGTACTCGCCCTTCCACAGCAAACTCATCAACGTCGGTGACCGAGACGCGACCTACGTCCTGGATGGGCTGCTGTATCACGAGTCTGACTTGGCGATCCAGGAGCACTACACCGACACCGCAGGATTCACCGACCATCTCTTTGCCCTCATGCAGCTGCTCGGCTACCGGTTTGCGCCCCGAATCCGCAACATCGGCGACACCCGCCTCTACACGCCCAGCAACGGCGCCGACCTGTCGACGTTGACTCCGCTGATCGGCAGCACCATCAACACGACAACCATCACCGCACACTGGGACGAGATCCTCCGGCTGGCCGCATCGGTCAAGACCGGCACCGTGACCGCATCCTTGATGATGCGCAAGCTCGGCGCCTATCCGCGCCAAAACGGGCTCGCCACTGCACTGCGGGAACTGGGAAGACTGGAACGGACCCTCTTCCTGCTGGATTGGCTCCAGGATCCCGGCTTGCGCCGCAAGGTGACGGCCGGGCTGAACAAGGGCGAGGCCAGGAACACCCTGGCCCGGGCGGTGTTCTTCAACCGGCTCGGGGAGATCCGTGACCGGTCCTTCGAGCAGCAGCGCTACCGGGCTTCGGGGCTGAATCTTCTCACCGCAGCCATCGTTCTCTGGAACACCGTCTACCTCGACCGCACCATCACCACCTTGAAACAGGAGGGCAACGCCACAGACCCTGACCTGTTGCGGTTCCTCTCACCCCTGGGATGGGAACACATCAACCTCACCGGTGACTACACCTGGCCACGCAACAACCGGATCAAGGCCGGTAAATACAGGCCGCTACGGCGCTCGTCTAAACCTTAGCGTCGGATATTTTACTTTTTCACAAGCCACCCCAATAACAGTGACAACGATGCCTGGTTGCTCCTGATGCAGTCGGTTGGTTACCCGGAACTGACTGACTACGCCGAGTCCATAGGTGTTGCCTATGATCCCGAAGAAAACCTGCTGACCGCCGCGGATATGGCACGGGTGCTGACGATGCTCCATGAGGGGGAACTGCTGAACCAGCAGAACACAGCCCAGCTACTGGGCTACATGCAGGAAACGAACAATGAGGAGCTCATCCCTGCAGGATCCAGTCTGGAGGTCACGGTCCACCACAAGTATGGACTATTGGGTTCAGACCTCCACGACGCTGCGCTCCTGACCCATGGCGATTCCACCGTTGCCCTGGTGATTTATACCAGGAACACCGGTGACGGCAGTGCAGCCGACCAGGTCCAGCTAATTCGTTCCTTGACCCGTGCCGCTGAGGATGCCCTCTTCGCTCCTGAGGCGTGAGTGACTGCGCCTTCACAGGCCATGGCAGAAAACCTAAGCTGGCGGGCTAGGCGAGGGAGAGGAAAAGCTTCTCGAGTTCTTTCCTGTCCATCGTGGCATCCTCGCGAACGATGCATTGCTCAAGACCACTGGCAATAATGGCGAAGCCAGCCCTATCAAGAGCCTTGGAGACGGCGGCCAATTGCGTCACGATATCCTTGCAGTCCTTGCTCTCCTCAAGCATGCGCGTCACAGCGGCGAGCTGACCCTGCGCACGTTTGAGTCGGTTGACGACCGGTACTAATTCAGTCGAATCAAGTTGCATGAGATCTCCAAAGGCTTAGATTGGGTACGACCTATCGTATACCCCCTGGGGTGTTTTGCATACCCATGGGGTATCTGTAATACTCGGTGGGGTATCCACGACATCCTTTGAGAGGCACACATGACTCCTGTTTCCACGTCTACTTCCATCACCGCGCTCGAGCCGGGAACTCTGCGTGAATGGGCCACCGAGCATCAGGACCTCGTGGTGATCGACGTCCGCTCCGCCGCCGAGTTTGAATCCATGCATATCCGCGGCTCCTACAATGTGCCGCTGCCATTGCTGTCAGAGCACACCGATGAGCTTGCCGCCCGGCTTGCCTCTCGTGTTGTACTGGTCTGTCATTCCGGCACCCGCGCCGAACAGGCCCGCCAGCGGCTGGCAACCTCAGGTATTGACACCGCCTATGTACTGACCGGTGGCGTTCCAGCATTTGCCGCCGTCGGTGGAGATGTGGTCAAGGGTAAGGACCGCTGGGACCTGGAGCGCCAGGTCCGTCTCGCAGCAGGATCTCTGGTGCTGGTGGGCCTCACTGGAGGCAGATTCGTATCACCGAAAATCCGTTTGCTGGCCGGTGTCATTGGCACTGGTCTCACCTTCTCGGCCGCAACCAACACCTGCGCGATGGGGAAAGCCATCTCGACGATGCCGTGGAACAGGGCTGCTGTCGATCCCACGCGCGAAAGTGCCATCCTGACACTCCCCGTTACTAACGCCGGAGATGAGACCACAGCCTCATGACCACCACCCTGGTCCTGGTTCTAGCCCTCTCTGTGGTGATCGGGCTCTCCCTCGGCGTGCTGGGGGGCGGTGGGTCGATCCTCACCGTCCCCATCCTGGTCTACGTCGCCGGCTTTGAGGCCAAGGAGGCTATAGCCGCGTCCCTGTTCGTTGTCGGCGTCACCTCAGCGGTCAGCGTCATCAGTCACGCCCGTGGGGGCAGGGTGATGTGGCGCACCGGCTTGATCTTTGGCGCGGCCGGAATGGTCGGCGCGTTTGCCGGCGGGCTGCTGGGTGGCCAAATCCCGGGACAGATCCTGCTCATTGCTTTTGCGCTCATGATGGTCGCCACCTCCGTCGCGATGCTTCGTGGACGTAAGAAAAAGTCGACTGACAGCGGTGAGCCGGTCAAGCACGAACTTCCTCTCGGCAGAGTGCTGCTGGATGGGGGAGTGGTGGGGCTGGTGACTGGACTAGTCGGCGCAGGCGGCGGATTCCTCGTCGTTCCAGCGTTGGCCTTGCTTGGTGGCTTGCCGATGTCGATTGCCGTCGGTACCTCGCTCGTCGTCATTGCCATGAAGTCCTTCGCCGGACTCGCTGGGTATCTGACGACGGTGCAGATCGACTGGGGTATCACCCTGGCCGTGACCGCAGCGGCCGTCGTGGGTACCCTCATTGGCTCCAGGCTGGCCGGGCGAATTCCCGAGGTGGCGCTACGGAAGGCCTTTGGGTGGTTCGTTCTGGCAATGGGCACTTTTGTACTCATTCAGCAGGCGCCCGCTGACCTGCAGTGGTTCTTGGTTGCCGGGGTTGCCGCACTCGCGGCAGTCGGCGTCGTGGCCTGCTGGTTCTTCCTCAAATCGTGCCCCCTTCGCAAGCCTGACGGTCCACGACGCGAGAACGCCTCATCGCCCGCCTGAATCACAGCCCACGCCAGGCGAGACCTGTGGGCCCACCCGCAATCCAATCGTTCGGCGGGGAAGACCTGACAGCTGCCACACCCCAATTGAACTATTGAAGGAGAATATCATGGCTGAAATCACCATCCACGAGGCCGACCAGCGCCGTTCGGAGTCGATCATTCTCGATGTTCGGGAGGATTTTGAGGTAGCCGAGGGCATGATCCCCGGGGCGTTGCATATCCCGATGGGCGAGTTGCAGGCGCGACTGTCCGAACTGAATCCCTCGGTTCCTGTGATCGCGGTGTGCCGGAGCGGCAACCGCTCCGCACGGGTTGCCGACGCGCTGAACGGCGCGGGATTTACTGCCGACACGATGGCCGGTGGAATGTCCGCCTGGACCACGGCCGGCCTTCCAACTACCTGACCCATCCCGCCGGCGGCCGCCATGGGGGCGTGCTGCACGGCGTAGAGCAGAGAAGAATTTTGCCTTGCCATATACCCCTAGGGGTATTACAGTTGTAGTAGATCACGACCACGAACGAAGGAGATCAGCAGATGCTTATCGAGCGTATTTACGATGAAGACCTTGCCCAGGCCAGCTACCTGATTGGCTGCCAGGCCAACGGCACCGCGGTAGTTGTCGACGGCCGCCGCGACATTGCCGTCTACCAGGATCTGGCCACAAAGAACGGCATGGAGATCATTGCCGTCACTGAAACGCACATCCATGCCGACTACCTCTCAGGCACCCGCGAACTCGCGGCCGCCACCGGTGCGAAGATTTATGTCTCCGGTGAAGGAGGCCCCGACTGGCAGTACGAATTTGACGGCGAACGGCTTTACGACGGTGACAAAATTGTCATCGGCAACATCACCATCGAGGCCGTTCATACTCCCGGGCACACCCCGGAGCACCTGTCCTTCCTGGTGACGGATGGAGCTTTCAGCTCCGAACCCGGCTTCCTGCTCTCGGGAGACTTCGTCTTCTCGGGGGATCTGGGACGCCCCGATCTGCTGGATGAGGCAGCGGGAGGTGTTGATACCCGATTCGAGGGCGCCAAGCAGTTGTTCACCAGCCTGCGGGATAAGTTCCTGACTCTGCCCGACTATGTCCAGGTCCACCCTGCCCACGGTGCCGGCAGCGCGTGCGGCAAGGCGCTCGGGGCAATTCCGTCCTCCACCGTGGGGTACGAGCGCCTGTACGCCTGGTGGGGACCGTATCTCGCAGCCAACGACGAACAGGGCTTCATCGACGAACTTCTTGATGGGCAGCCCGATGCGCACGCCTACTTCGGTCGAATGAAGAGGGAGAACCGTGAAGGTCCAGCAGTTATGGGCCAGCGTGCACCCTTGACGGAGCTGAGCAGCGCCGACGTCGCCGCAAGGCTGGCCGACGATCAGGTCACCTTCATCGACACCCGGTCACATACCGAGGTTCATGAGGGCACGGTTGACCGCTCCCTGAACGTTCCGGCTGGCAAGTCAGTGGCAAGCTACGGAGCATGGGTGGTCAACCCGGAAACGGACAAGAATCCGCTGGTGCTTCTCGCCGCTGACCAGGAAATGGCGCAGGACCTGTGGGATCACCTGGTCCGGGTAGGCATCGACACGGTTGATGGTTACGTCACCAGCATTGACGGGCTACCCACAAGCACGCCGAAGCTGATCCAGCCGGGGGAATTGGACGATGTCGACGCCGCCATGGTGCTGGATGTCCGCAACCGCACCGAACACACAGCCGGGCACATCCCCGGCTCGCACCAGCTCAGCGGCGGCCGTCTCATGTGGCACCTGGATGAACTGCCACGTGGGGGAACCATTGTCACGTACTGCCAGTCCGGCGTGCGGAACTCCGTGGCGGCTAGCGGCCTTCGTCGCGCAGGCTACGACGTCGTCGAACTCGACGGTAGCTACGCGGGATGGACCAGCTGGAAGCAGCAGGAAACTGTTTCCTCCAAGTAGACAGAGCTAGCTCAGTCCGTGAGCGGTGGCGGCGGCACGGTCAATCCGGCCGCCGCCACCGCATTTAACCTCGGGCATCGCCCCGTGACAGGAGAATATTCGTGTAACCCGGCAGAAACTCGTCGCCACCTAAACAAGGCGCTGCACTCTTGGCCAGGAGCGGACAGTGCTGCCACTGCTGGCCGAGAGAGTCCTCCACCTCGACCTGTACACCTCCGCGCTGACCTACATTCTTGCGTTCGGTCTCGCCAAGGCTGGAACCAACGGGACAAATCGCTGTCCTCAGTGAGGCAGGCGGGCAGGGTGAACAACCTGAACGATGGTCTCGCCTGGGGTTTACTCCCCATCCTGTCGCCACAGCGGGTCTGAGTCTTGAACGGATCGGTATTTTTGCTGCCGTCTATCCAGCTGTGTGGGGGGCCGGGCAACTGATAGCCGCCGTGGTCATGGTCGCCGCTGGAACTGGCTTCGGAACCTGGCTTGCCGCCGTCACTCTGCTTGGCGCAGGCACTGCAATGGTCTATCCAACCCTGCTGGCAGCGATAGGCGATGTCGCGCACCCCGAGTCCTACGGTATTCCCGCTGCTGTTGCGGTCGTCGCGCTCGTCACCGCGCTCTCGGGGCTTGTCGTCGCGCTGCGGATGTGAAACAGCGATCACCATGCCACACCCACCCTTGACCTATACCCCTAGGGGGTATAGTGTGATGGGTACCGAGCGGGAAGTCCGAGCCCAAGCGGGCCGCTTACTCCCTGAAGGTCCCTTGATGCGGCTGTCGCCCGCGGGATGACTGCCGGGCGCTCCACCCGTTGACACTTAAATGACACCATCGCGTTTGTTAGGGGACCATCATGTCCAGTACTCCAACTGCCGATCCAGCCCCGACGGTGAAAAAGGGCGAGGACCACGAGGTGCATGCCCAGGGTGAGCATGCGGGGCATTCCACTGCAATGTTCAAGAACAAGTTCTGGTTGAGTTTGGTCTTGAGTGTTCCGGTGGTGTTGTTCAGCCATATGTTTGCCACGATCGTCGGCTACACGCCACCGGATTTCCCGGGTGCCATGTGGATCTCACCGATTCTGGGAACCATCATTTTCTGCTACGGCGGTGCCCCGTTCCTCAAGGGTGGGGTTTCTGAACTTAAGACCCGGCAACCGGGCATGATGTTGCTGATTGCGATGGCCATCAGCGTCGCGTTTATTGCCTCCTGGGTCACGACCCTCGGGATTGGAGATTTCAATCTGGACTTCTGGTGGGAACTGGCTCTGCTGGTGGTCATCATGTTGTTGGGGCACTGGATGGAAATGCGTGCCCTCGGATCCGCGGCGGGGGCATTGGACGCACTGGCCGCGCTGCTGCCCGATGAGGCAGATCGGGTCACCGATGCGGGGATCGAAACTGTCTCCGTGAGCTCACTGGCCACCGGCGACGTGGTTTTGGTCCGTTCGGGTGCCCGGGTGCCTGCAGATGGCGAGATCATCGACGGTGTGGCCGAGTTTGATGAGGCGATGATCACCGGGGAATCCCGCACGGTCCACCGTACGGTCGGTGAGGTGGTGGTCGCGGGAACGGTGGCAACCGATAACGCGGTCCGGGTGCGGGTGACCGCCGTCGGGTCCGATACCACCCTGGCAGGGATCCAGCGCCTGGTCGCAGAGGCGCAGGCCTCGTCGTCGAAGGCGCAGGCCCTCGCCGACCGGGCCGCGGCTCTGCTGTTCTATTTCGCACTGGTCGCCGGCATTCTCACGTTCATCGCGTGGATCTTGCTCGGGAGCCCCGATGATGCGGTCATCCGCACAGTCACGGTCCTGGTGATCGCCTGCCCGCACGCCCTGGGTCTGGCGATCCCGCTGGTGATCGCCATTTCGACGGAGCGCGCGGCGAAGGCGGGTGTGCTGATCAAAAACAGGATGGCGTTGGAGCGCATGCGCTCTGTCGACATGGTGTTGTTTGATAAGACCGGCACTCTGACCGAGGGCCGGCACGCCGTCACCGCCACCATTACGTCCGGGACGATGTCTAATGCGGAAATGGTGGCGCTGGCCGCGGCGGCCGAGTCCGACAGCGAGCACCCGGTGGCCCGCGCCATCGTCAACGCAGCCCTCGACACGCCTGAAGCGGCAGGGTTCGGTTATCGGGGGAGTGACTTTTCGTCAATGACTGGGCGCGGTGTCCGGGCGATGGTGAACGGTTCCGAGGTCACCGTGGGTGGTCCGAATCTGCTCAAGGAACTGCAGTTGGGGACACCTTCGGACATGAGAGATGCCGTCCAGGAATGGGTTGGCCGCGGCGCTTCTGTGCTGCACGTGGTCCGCGACGGCGCCGTGATTGGTGCCCTGCGGCTCGAGGACCGGGTGAGGGATGAATCCCGGGCCGCCGTGACAGCGTTGCAGGACCGGGGCGTGAAGGTCGCGATGATTACTGGCGACGCACGTCAGGTGGCGGACGCGGTCGGGGCTGAACTTGGTATTGATGAAGTCTTCGCCGACGTTCTCCCGCATGACAAGGACTCCAAGGTCGCCGAGTTGCAGTCCCGTGGCCTGAAAGTCGCGATGGTCGGCGATGGTGTGAATGACGCCCCCGCGTTGGCCCGGGCAGAGGTCGGGATTGCCATTGGGGCCGGGACCGACGTCGCGATGGAATCCGCTGGCGTGGTGTTGGCGGGCAACGATCCGCGGTCCGTCCTGGCGATGATCGATTTGTCCCGGGCCAGTTACCGGAAAATGATCCAGAACCTGGTGTGGGCGACGGGATACAACCTGATCGCTGTGCCCCTGGCTGCTGGGGTGTTGGCCTTCGCCGGTTTCGTACTCTCGCCCGCGGCTGGTGCGGTACTGATGAGTATTTCCACCATCGTCGTCGCGTTGAACGCGCAACTACTGCGCAGAATCGACCTCAGCCCCGAACGCTTCACCACTTAGGGCTCCGGCCCCGAGCAACAAGGTGCCCCTCAAGGGCACTGTTACAGACTATTTCAGCAGATATTTCTAAGGATCGGATCACCATGAAGCGTTACCTATTTCTTCCCGCTCTGAGTATGGCCGCCGTTATTGGTGTGGCTGGGTGCAGCAGCGACACCAACACCCCGGCCGCGGGCTCTTCGGCTTCTGCCGAACAGGGCATTGCTGCCGAGTCCGGTGCTGCGGTGTCCGCCGAGCACAATCACGCGGATGCCATGTTCGCCCAGATGATGATTCCCCACCACCAGCAGGCGGTGGAAATGAGCGACCTAATGCTCGCCAAGGACAACATCAGTGCGGATATCAGCGATCTCGCCAGCAGGATCAAGGCGGCGCAGGGCCCTGAGATCGACGTCATGACCAGCTGGCTCGAAGCATGGGATCGACCGGT
Source organism: Arthrobacter flavus (assembly GCF_039526005.1). NCBI lineage: Bacteria > Bacillati > Actinomycetota > Actinomycetes > Micrococcales > Micrococcaceae > Arthrobacter > Arthrobacter flavus. Next base: position 13,909 of record NZ_BAAAIJ010000020.1, read on the forward strand.
CATGCCCGAGGGCGGCATGGCCGGTCACGAGATGGGCGGGATGGGTGGGATGGACGGCATGCTGGATGAAGATCAGATGGCTGACCTGGAAGCGGCCGAGGGCGACGAGGCGGTCGGGTTGTTCCTGGAATCCATGATTGAGCACCACGACGGGGCGGTGGACATGGCCCAGGAGGAAATCGACAACGGGGAGAACCCTGCGGCAATCGCCCTCGCCGAGACCATCGCGGAAACCCAGCAAGCCGAAATCAAGGAAATGGAACAGCTCCTCGCCGAACTCTAACCTCGTCGGCTGCGTTGATTGATCCGGGGGAGAGGGTCTCAGTCGTGGGTGGGCTCGCCAGTGACTCGGTGGTCGGCATGATTGAGGCCCTCCTGCACGAGCCGGGCCAGGTGTCCATCGACGATGCTGTACACCACACTGCGGCTCTCCTTGCGGGTGGTCACCAGGCCGGAAAACCGTAGCTTCGCCAGATGCTGGCTCACGGAGGTCCGTGATGCGCCAGTCTGGTCGACGAGTGAACTGACGTCGTTTGGGGCCTGGGCGAGGATCCACAGGAGGTGCAGCCGGGTCGGATCGGCAAGCATCCTGAACACCGCTGCGCCCGCTTCAAGGCGAACCTTGTCGGGGACGCCCGGATGGTGCAGGCTCGGCTTCGGGCCGCTCTCACGATCGATCACCTTACCGGGCTTTCTGTCTAGCCGAAATCTTTGGGGGACCCGGGTGCGGGTCGTCGGGCCACAACCGCAACGCGGCCACGGTCCCCAGTGTAGCGAGAGCAGCGAGGACTCCCGCAGCGGCGGGTTGCCCCCAAACCGCGCCCACCCAACCGGCGATGGGGTAGGTGGCGATGAAGCAAGCGTGGGACAGTGAGAACTGGGCGGTGAAGAGGTAATTACGGGTGCGGTCAGTAGCGGCACGGCGGAGCAGCCGCGCCGACGGCGTATTGATCATTGAGGTGCCGGCGCCGAGCACCGTCCACAGAGTGAGAAGTAGCAGCCAGGATTGTTCCGTCCAGGCGACCACCGCGGCGGCGGCGATCGCGAGCGCCAGGACGACGCCGCCACTCGCCATCATGGTGCGGTCCGTTACCCGTTCAAGGATCCACGGAGCGGCTAGCGCAACGACCATGGAGCCAGCGCCGTAACAGGCGAGGGCCACAGCCAGATCAGTAGTGGACCCACCGAATACGTCCAGGGCGTAGACGACGGTATTCACCAGCACCAAAGCCGTCCCGCAGGCCACCACCAGGTTCAAAGCCATCAAACCACGCAGGGACGGGACGCCGAGAAATATCCGGGTACCCAAAGTGGTCCGGTGCAGCAGAGTTCCGGTCCGATCCGCTGCCGGTAGCAGCGGCAGCGTGGTGGTCAGCACAATGACCGCGGACAGCAGGAACCCGGCCATCGTGCCGACGAACAGGTTGTGGTAGCTCATGATCGTCAACAACAGTGCAGCGATCAGGGGGCTCAGCAGCGACTCCAGATCGTAGGCCAGTCGAGAGAGCGAAAGGGCTCGGGTGTAATCCTTCTCCTGCGGCAGAATCACCGGTATGAGGGCCTGAAATGCAGGAGTGAAGGTGGCTGATGCGGATTGCAGGAGAAATACCAGCACATAGATCTGCCAGACCTGGTCAATGAAGGGCAAAGTGAGTGCGATAGCGGCGCGCATGAGATCCGCTGCCACCAGAACCGATTTGCGGGGTAGCCGTTGAACCAGGGCAGCCATGATCGGAGCCACGAAAACGTAGGCCAGCATTTTGATTGTCAACGCGGTACCCAACACCGCACCGGCTTTCCCTCCGGCGAGATCAAAAGCCAACAGGCCCAGTGCCACGGTCAGCAAACCCGTGCCGAGCAGGGCGAGGATCTGCGCTGTGAACAGCCTTCGATAGGCAACAACCCGGAGAACCTCAAGCATGCGAATCCCGTCCATTAACCTCTAGTGAAAACCCGTCCGTCAAGATATAGCATCACGTGCACACACATGCACACTTTATGGCGAGCAGGCTCGCTCCCGTTGAAGCAGCCAAAGGTTGAGCGTGCCGTCTCCGGGTATCCGTGGAAGTTGACGACACCACCTGGATCGCCCGCATCGGGTGATGCCACTGCGGTTGGTCCGACCAATACTGGGCAAACCAACGGATTCGGAGGGCGGAATGGTGTGGCGGCGTAAAAGAATTCGGTCCGATTCCGCTCCCGCAGTCGCGGCACCGCATGAGATTCTTTCCACGCCACGGGGCGGTGAGGTATCAGCCCCGTCCTACCGGTCTGCGGCCATCCTCGCCGGGCTAGGTGGGGCCACGGTCACAGTGTTCGGCATCTCCGCCATTCAGGGGTTCTTTGCCCCGGTATTTTTGGCGCTGGTCCTCACGATTTGTGTGCACCCGTTGCGCCTGAAGCTTGAACGTCATGGAATACCCCAGGGGGTCGCCACCGGCACAGTAATTGCAGCGGTCTTCACCCTGCTTGCCGCATTTGTTGTGGCGCTCGTGATGGCGTTCGCGCAGTTCGCAGCCCTGTTGCCACAGTACGCTTCGCAGATCGAGGAGATCGGCCAATCGATAGCCACCATGCTGGCTGCCATCGGGCTCGATCAACAACAGATCCAGGCGGTCGTTTCGAATCTGGATCCGGGAAGAATCGTCGCCGTTATCGGTGGGGTCCTCGGTTCAGTCACGGGCATGACCTTCGCGCTTGTCATCATCCTCACCACGCTCATCCTGATGGCCATGGACGCGACAGCTATTCCAATGGTTTTCAGTAAATTGACGCCGGATCACTCTGCAATGGTCGAGGCTCTGCAGTCTTTTGCCATCGGGGTGCGGAAGTATCTGGTCGCCACCACCGGTCTGGGGATCGCCCAGGGGGTTCTCAACTGGCTGGCACTGCTGCTGCTCAGTGTGCCGGGTGCTTTTCTGTGGGGTCTGCTGGCGTTCCTCTGCAGCTTCATCCCGAACATCGGCTATTTCATCGCCATCGTTCCGCCGCTGGTGTTCGGCTTTTTCGTTGGTGGGTGGGGCACCGTCGTCGCAGTCGTCGTCATCTACGGCGTGATCAACCTCGTTGTGCAGTCGATAGTCCAACCCAGGATCGTGGGGAACGCGGTCGCCCTCAGCCAGACAGTCACCTTTGTCTCCGTTCTGTTCTGGGCGGTGGTGATTGGCCCCATCGGGGCAATTCTGGCGGTGCCGCTCACCCTCCTGGTCCGAACAGTCCTGATCGATTCCGACCCGGCAGCACAGTGGTGGCGGCCCATTATTGGTGGCTTCAGCCAGAAACGTGACCCATAAGTGGCCCAACTGGTTTCCCCTTCTGCGGGCATAGGGAGTCCTATGCTTGGCACAGACCCGTTCGGATGCGAAGGACACTGATGGCAAAGCTCATCTACTCAATGATCACCTCACTTGATGGTTATGCAGAGGCAGCGAATGGCGACATTGGCCGAGGAGCAGAAGACCAGGAAGTGCACAGTTTTATTGGGGATATCTTCCGCCCAGTCCGCACTTTCCTCTACGGCCGGCGGATGTACGAGACGATGGTTTTCTGGGAAACAGCACACGCTGAGCCGGATGTGCCGCCGCATATAGCGCAGTACGCCCGCGATTGGCAGGCGGCCGAGAAGATTGTCTACTCCACAACACTTGAGTCGGTGTCCAGCACAAAGACGCGGATCCAGCGAACCTTCGATCCGGAGATGGTGCGCAAGCTCAAAGCCGAGTCTGATCACGACCTCAGCGTTGATGGTCCACATCTCGCGGCCCAGGCCATTGCTGCTGGCCTGGTGGACGAGTATCACCTGTTCATCACCACCAGCGTGGTCGGCGGCGGCAACCGGTTTTTTCCGACCGGTGTGCGACTGGACCTGGAGTTGGTTCAGGAGCGTGCGTTCTCGTCAGGGCTTATCTACGCTCGCTATCGAACTCGCTGACGCCTCCTGTGGTGATGTCACTCACCAGCCGCCCCGTCGGGGCGTGTGACCCTTGCGGGCGTCGTCGGGCATTGCCATTTCTGCTCGCAGACCAAGGAACCGAATGGGACGACCCGCTTCAAAGGGGCACCGGTTGGCTGTAACGTCAGCCATCCGGACGAGTGGAACAACGCCCTGATTTCGTTCCTACAGGGGTAGGTAGCCAGAGGTGACTCAATGCGAGGTGATCCGCCTACCCCGTTTGTCGGCAGGCGGATCACGTCGTTGTGGTAACTCGTCGTCGGGCATCCGTGCGGGAGTGAGCCGATTGTGGGGCGGTGATGAAGCTCCCCTGACCTGGCTGGGCCGGCGTCCTTTCGGTGACGGACCCTAAGGCGACTGTGCGCAACCTTGACGTGGGGCTATCGACCCTTCCGGCCCAACGTTGCCAGGAGGTCCTCTTCGGCATCGGCTCCGGGCTTGATACCCGTCGGGATCCGGAACAGGAAGAACAGGCCGAGCACCCACCAGAGCCCGAACAGGATCCACGGTGGGGGAGTGAGGGCTGCGGGCATCCCCGGTAGGTACAGGCTCAGCAGTCCTACGCAGAGCACCACCGCAGCGAAGCCGATGATGACTCCACCATTTCCTGCACCACCGACCCGCAGGGGCCGGTCCATGGCTGGTTCCTTGCGGCGCAGAATGATGAACACGATGGCCACCAGGAGGTAGGCGATCACGATACTGGGGGCGCCTGAGTCCACGAGCCAGACCAGCATCGCCTCACCGAAGAACGGCGCAAGGAACGACAATCCGCCGATGAAGAGCAAAGCGTTGACCGGCGTGCGGTACTTCGGGTGCAGCACGCCAAACCATTTCGGGAGCATACCGGACCGGGCCATCGAATACATCAGCCGGGACGCGCCCAACAGCAGCGAGTTCCAGGACGTCAGGATCCCGGCGATACCGCCGGCAATCAGGATCTTCGCCATTACATCCGTGCCAAATAGGGCACCCATCGCATCTGCGGTCGCGATATCCGCCTGAGCGATCTCGTTGGCAGGCATTGCTGAGGACGTGGTGAGGACCGTCATCACGTACCAAATGGTTGCGAGGACCACCGCGATCACTACCAGACGGCCAATCTGTCGCGGTGGGATGTTCACTTCCTCAGCGGACTGCGGGATGACGTCGAAGCCGACAAAGAGGAACGGCACCACTACCAGCACGGCGAAGTATCCGCCCATCCCTCCGGTGAAGAAGGGTTCCATGTTCTCGGTTGACCCACCGGTAAAGGAGCCAAAGATCAGCATTAAGCCGATGATCAGCAGCAGCAGCACCACGAAGGTCTGGGCCACACCTGCCAGCTTCACTCCCCGGATATTGACGCCGGTGATGACGACGGCGGCGACGGCGCCGACCAGTGCCCAGGTGAGATGCACCTGGCTACCGGCGATCTCCCACAGCGGAACCTGATTCAGGTCCGGAAAGAGGTAGAGAGCGGTGCGGGGGAGTGCCACCGCTTCGAACGCCACGATGGTGACGTAGCCGCCGGTGATGGCCCACGAACCGATGAAGGACCAGCGGGGACCCATCCCTCGCAAAAGGAAGTTGTGTTCACCGCCTGCTTTAGGCATCGCCGCGGTGAGTTCGGCGTAGGTCAATCCGACGACGGCCATGATCACTCCACCGGTGATCATGGCGAGGGTGGCGCCCATGGTTCCGGCGTCGGCGATCCACCCCCCGGTCAGCACCACCCACCCGAACCCAATCATGGCGCCGAAGCCCAGTGCTAGAGCGTCCCAGTTGCCGAGGACTTTCAGGAGCGAAGTTTCCGGCGGTGTCGATGGTGCTTTGCCCATGGTGCCTCTTTCTTGGTGGATCAGTGGCGATGAGGAACACAGTAATACTGATTGGTCCATGAGTCTGCAGCGAGTCCAAAAGTTACTTGTGGCGTCCGGCGGGCCGATTCCGGGAGCTTATCCGCGGGCCATCCGCTGAAAGGTCAGCGGCGAATGGCATACTCTTCTGTACTGCGGGGGGACCCTCCGCCGACGTTAACCATGGGGGAAACATGGATCACAGTCCTAACTCTGCGCCGCCCGGCATCACCGACGAGCCAACAGACCTCACCGAGCCGACGAAGACGCGGCACTCCAACGATGTCCGGGTACTGGACGCACCACCCTACGCGCCGAACTTCCAGCCCAAGCACTGGCCATGAACCTCCCGGAAAGGGCGCGGCGGTTAAAGTGATCAGGCGATTTCCGTGCCACGGAAATCGCCTGATCACACGGTTCGGCCGGGGTTATGCGTCCCGATTCTTGTGACGTGGGTGCGTGCTCTGGTTGCCCGGCGCGGCATCTTCTGCTGCAGGAGCGGTCACTGTTTCGTTTGCGGGATTGTCCTGATACACATCAGGGATTCCGTCGCCGTCGTCGTCGACGCTTTCCTCAGCCTCAATCGCCTTGTAGCGCTTGTTACGTGCCCGCAGGATTACTGACGCAATGAGCGCCGCAACAATAGACGCCGTGAGGATGCCGACCTTGGCATGATCATTGGTGGAGCCGTCTGGGGCGAAACTCAAATCGGCAATCAGGAGGGAAACGGTGAAGCCAATTCCCGCGAGGAGCGCCACCCCGATCAGGTCCACCCAGCGCAGGGCCGGGTCGAGGTTAACCTTGGTGAGTTTGGTGAGCAGCCAGGTGGTCCCGACGATGCCGATCGGCTTGCCGATCACCAGACCAAGAATGATCCCGAGCGCCACCGGATCGGTGACCGCTGAAACAAACCCACTCCAACCGCCGACGGTGACGCCTGCAGAGAAGAAAGCGAAGACCGGAACGGCGAAACCTGCCGAAAGTGGTCGGATCCGGTGCTCGAACAGCTCCGCCAGGCCCGGCCCCGCATCGGGTCCGGCGGTGGCCTTTCGATGAAGCACGGGGACCGTGAACCCGAGCAGAACTCCGGCAACTGTCGCGTGGATACCACCGGCGTGGACGAGGGCCCAGACGACAAATCCAATAGGTAGCAGGATGAACCAGGCGGCGGTCGGTTTCAGGTGGAAAAACTCGCGATACTTCTGCGCTAGCAGGGCGTATAGCGCCAGCGGGATAAGGGCCAGAAGCAGCGGGGTGACCTGGATGTCGTCCGAGTAGAAGATGGCAATAATGGAGATGGCGATGAGATCGTCAACCACGGCGAGCGTCAACAGGAAGATCCTGAGCGCGCTGGGCAGATGTGATCCCACAATGGCCAGCACTGCGACGGCGAAAGCGATGTCGGTGGCGGTGGGAATGGCCCACCCGCGGAGGGTCTCCGGGCTGAAGATGTTGATGCCGACATAGACCAGCGCTGGAACGACGACGCCGCCGACTGCTGCAGCGACCGGGACTATCGCCTTGCGTGGGTTACGCAGATCCCCGGCGACAAATTCACGTTTCAGTTCGAGGCCAACGAGGAAGAAGAACACAGCCAGCAGCCCGTCGGCTGCCCAGGCGCCGAGGCTCAGTTCCAGATGCCACGGCTCGTACCCGAAGGTGAAGTCCCGCAACGCGAAGTAGCTATCGGCGGCGGGGGAGTTGGCCCAGATAATTGCTGCGGTAGCAGTGATCACGAGGAGGATACCGCCAACGGTTTCCTTCCGGAGGATCTCGCCGACTCTGAGTGATTCTGAGTACGTGCCGCGGCCGAGCAACCCGGATTTGGGTTTGGGCTCGGTGGTGGGGTCTGCCATAAGTGAAGCTCCTGGATTGGGGTCGACAAAGATACTGCCGACCAGACTTCCCGGCTCACCTTCGCTTAAGTCTACCGGTTCCCGCAGCTGATCAGGTCAAGCCAATGCCAATCTCAGCCGCTGTCGTATGGTGATTCAGCGGTGTTGGCTTTTCCTCCGGGTAGCGATCCGGCGGGTGAGATCGGAAGCGGCCAGGACGGCAACAGCAATGGAGACGGCGATGAGGGCGAGCATGAAATACAGTCCAATCAGAGTGGCCATTGGTGACTGCGCTTCGCGCAGCATCGCCAGTCCTCCTACCAGTCCGACAATCCAGAAAGCCACCACGCAGGCCAGCACAACTACCGCTGGCAACCAGTCCCGGTTAGCCCGCAACCACCGCCAGGCGCCAGCAGTCACCTTGTTCAATTTCTCCATGCCTTATAGTGCGCTCTGAGGCGGCGGGACAGCCGCTGGGACACGTGTCGACTCGGTCACGTTTTCGATGTCCTGATCCAGGCGGAAAGGTGGGTACTCATCACGCATCAGGGAGCCGTAGGCCAAAACCCGGTAGGCCCACCGATTCAACCCAATGATGAAAGCGAACAAAGGCCGCGGATAGCTGGCGGTGAAGAGCAGGGCCACCACCCCGACGAGCACCAGCAGCCCGAGCAAGGACAGGCCGCCGGTGGCATCATACTCGCCACTTTGCACCTGCCACCCCCAGGTAGCAGAACCGGTCATCGCCGCCACGATGAGCAGGTGTGGGATTAGAAGCAGCCAGGACTTGATGAGCACAAGCCCTCGCGAGAGCCGCTCCGGATACTCCACCACGATGTCGGCTGGATAATCGGCACGTGCCAAAGTGAATGGGGGATACCTATCGGTGCCCGCGGCTGCATAGGCGTAGAAGGCCACCCGCCAGTTCCATCGCAGCACGCCCACGTTGAAATTGAAGAGCGCGCGGGGGTAGCGGCCGGTGAAGAGGATCGCGAAGAACGCCACCACGGTGGTCACGGCGAAGGCAAACCAGAGGAAGAACAGCACGAAGAAGTGTGGAATGGCCAGAAACCATTTGACCAGCCACATCCAACGGGACAGAGCAGGGTCAAGGTGCCCGACGAGGTGCACCGGATATGACGGCGGTCCGGCAACAGCTCCGGCAGTGGGTGCGGTCGCCGGGGCTGCCCGACGCGGCCTGGGCTCGGTGCCGGATTCGGGCTGGTTGCGTCCCAGCCCGATGGCGCCGATGACGAGCAGAGGCAGACCGATGGCCAGGGTCACGAGGCCAATAATAAGGACAATCGCCCCGGCGGGACGAATCAGTTCGGATCGAAAGCCAGCCTGAAGGTCGACCGAGAAGCCGGGCGAAGCATCGGCATTCATGACGACGACGGTCCAGTTGCCGGGCTCGATATCCCAGGTGAGTTCCTGCTCTCCCGGCCCTGATGCCGAGGCAGCCCAAAATTCCTGGGAGCCCGGCTCCGCTGGTGCTGTTGACCCGGAAATGTTGCGGTAGACCGGACGGAACGGATCGAAGTCGACCTCCCGCAGCTCTGTGCGGTTAACCTCTGAGAGATACTCGTCGACCTCATCCTGGGGTGCCAAGCCAATGAAAATCTCAGCATCAGGTTCGGCGGCGGCGCGCAGCCTCAACGTCCCGACGTCGAACGGGAGGCGTTCCGGGGTGCCCTCGCCAAATGCCTCAAGCCGCGGCGAGACAAGCGCATGGGAGGCGACGGCGTAGCGTTCAGTCGACGAGGTGAAGTAGCCGTCGTCCCGCTGATCAGAGGCAACCCACGCGACGGCGATTCCCCCGGCTGTCATCGACGCGCCGATGATCGACAGGATGATCCCGATGATGAGCATTGCGATTGAGCCCGCTCTGTTCATGGAAAACTCCCCTCCTGCCGAATGGCGTCCTGCCGTCCTGTGCTTTCGCCTAAGCGTGTTGGCGGACCCATATCGCTCGATAGGGTCGAAAGTCCCAAGAATGGTCGGTGACCATCTGCACAGGTCGCGGCAGCTCTATTCGGGCACGAAGACCAGTTGGATCTTCGCGTGGTCCTGGGCCAACCGTTTCGCGGGGTGGGGCCTTTGTGCCCTGTTGATCCCACCGCCGCGCCCCTATCGTCACTGTCATGACTAACCAACAGTTTCTGCCGTCGGTCGAGACTCTGCGACCGCAGGCTTGTTGGGATCTTCTGCGGAGCACCTCAGTGGGACGGCTCGCGGTCTGGGTGGACGATCACCCCGACATTTTCCCCGTCAATTACAGAGTGGATCACAGCAGCCTGGTGTTCCGCACAGGGGAGGGAACGAAACTCCGGGCCGCAGCCAGCGATACACCCGTCGCTCTTGAGGCTGACGGCGTTCTGGTGGACGCGAATGTCGCCTGGAGTGTGGTGGTGAAGGGGAATGCGGAAGTCATCGAGCTCACGCCAGACACCCTCGACTCGGTTGGGCTTCTGCTGTTCCCCTGGCAGGCAGGCCAGAAGGACCATTTCATCCGCATCGTCCCGACATCCCTGTCAGGACGCCGTTTCGCCGTGACGCCGCCCCTGTTGTGGTGGAGCCCGCTTAGCGATGACCTGCGCGCCAAACTTGAACGGTTGAAGGAAGAAACCGATTGACAGCCCTCGTTCTCAACACCACCGGGAGCGCACCCTGAGCGGCGAACCCACCGGGCTGGTCCACTTGATGACCAGGTTTCCGTTGGTGTCCGCGACCCTCTTCGTCGGAGTCGGCGTGGCAGTGCTGCTCCTCAGCGGCCAGCCTGCTGCGGCGCAACTGGCGGCGAGCGGCTATGCCCTCGCCGTTGCAGTGTTCCGCGCTGTGACGATGGTCCGCGGGCTGTTCCACGGGCGCTTGGGAATCGATTTGCTCGCTGTTGCAGCGATCGGCTCAACAGTGGCGGTCGGGGAGTATATTGCCTCGCTGATCGTTGTCCTCATGCTGACCGGGGGCGAGGCGCTGGAAGACTTCGCGCACGGACGGGCAACGAAAGAGCTACGTGCGCTTCTTGATCGTTCCCCCCGCACAGCGCACCGCGAAACACCGGGGCTTCCCCCAGAAGACATCCCAGTGGCGGACGTTGTGCCAGGGGACTTCCTGCTGGTCAGGCCCGCCGAGACAGTACCGGTCGACGGCACCCTGGCGTCCGAAGCAGGTACCTTCGATGAGGCTGCCCTGACAGGGGAAAGTCTTCCCGTGGAACGGGTACTCGGCGACCGCTTGCTCAGTGGCACCGTCAATGGCGCCGATGCCATCCGTATGAGGGCGACCGCCACCGCCTCCAATTCGCAGTACAGCCAGATCGTTGCCCTGGTCCAGGAGGCTGCAGCCAGCCGGGCACCAATGGTCCGGCTAGCCGATCGATACGCCGTCCCGTTCACCCTCTTCGCGTTCGCTCTGGCTGGGGTGGCCTGGTTCCTCAGCCAGGACCCAGCACGTTTTGCCCAGGTGCTGGTGGTCGCAACCCCCTGCCCGTTGCTGATAGCAGCCCCGGTCGCGTTCCTTGCCGGCACCAGCCGGGCCGCCCATGCAGGAATCATCATCAAGAACGCGGGAACGCTGGAGCAGCTCAGTCGCGTGCGGACTGCGGTGTTCGACAAGACCGGGACGCTCACCTCCGGGCACCCCACCCTCTTGCACGTCGAGATCGCGACGGGAGCCGAAGGCACCCTGACCGAGGATCGCCTGCTGCAGCTCGCCGCTTCGGCGGAACAATATTCATCCCACGTCCTTGCTGGGTCCGTCATTGAAGCCGCAGCGGCGCGTGGCCTGACTCTTCTACCGGCGGAGAACGCGAGCGAACACGCGACCGATGGCGTGAGCGCCGATTGTGGCAGGTACACGGTGATTGTGGGGAAGCCCGCCTTCGTCCGCGCCAGAACCTCCGGATTTCAGACCGTCGATCTGGTCAGCGGTCAGCTGGGAATCTACATCGGCGTCGACGGGAGGTACGTTGGGGCTTTGGTGATGAGCGACCCCTTGCGAGCCAACGCCGTTGATACCCTGGCCGCGCTGAGACGGCTGGGCGTTTCAGAGACTGTCCTTCTGACGGGTGACGCTTCCTCCACGGCCGAACACATTGCCGATGAAGCAGGAATCACCCGTTTCATCGCTGATTGTCTCCCCGTCGATAAGGTGAATGAGGTTGCCGCCCTGTCCTTGAGACCGGTGATGATGGTGGGGGACGGGGTCAACGATGCTCCGGTTCTGGCAGCGGCCGACGTCGGCATCGCGATGGGTGCCAAAGGTTCAACTGCTGCCAGCGAATCGGCCGACGTCGTGCTGATGCTCGACGATCTGTCACGAGTCGCTACAGCCGTCGATATTGGGCAGCACACCATTCGGGTGGCGAAAGCCAGTATCTGGACCGGGATTATTCTCAGTGTCGTCCTGATGATCGCAGCCTCCCTGGGAATGGTCCCCGCGGTGGCTGGCGCGCTGCTCCAGGAGGTCGTGGATCTCGCGACCATCCTTAACGCGCTCCGGGCGCTCGGCGGACGGCGGGCCAGCCGCATCAGCCCGCCAGCCCTCATCGTCGCTAGTAGCGGTCCGGTTCCTCCCCAAATTCGAAGTAGCGACCGTGGATACTCGTAGGAACCACCTCAACGTAGGTGTACTTCCGGGTCGGAATCCAGGGTTTGAGCGGTAGCTGATCGACCTTGTCGACCTCCGACTGGGCGTCGATGACGCGGGCCACCCCTTTGACGACAACGCTTCGCGCTTCGCCTGCGTCAATCTCGTCCACCTCAAAAGCCACCCGGTTGTTCACGGTCAGCTCGGCCAGCTTGGTCCCGGGATTGGTCCTGAACAGAAGTCTCTTGTCGTGGGCAAGAAAATTGATGGGATAGATGTCAGGATCGCCCATCACGCTGACGGCCAGGCGACCATGTTGATTTCGTTGCAGCACGGTCCACGACTCCTCCGCGGAGAGGGTGGATCCTGGGCGCTCGTCACTTTCCATCGTCGTGCTCCTTGCTAGGTCGGGTAGGTTCGTCCTGAGGCACCACCAGGACTGGGCAATGGGCGTGCGCGGCGCAGGCCTTGCTGACGGATCCCATCGGGTGGTTGAGGAAGCCCCCGGATCCCCTGCGCCCTACCACCAGCAGCTGCGCCGTCTGGCTTGCCTCCATCAGAGCTTCAGCAGCCCCCTCGAATTTGACAGACACCGAGATGCTGTCCGGCCGGGAGGCACCGAAGGCCCTGTCCAAGGCTTCCTCGACGAGCGATTCAACACTTTCAGTCAATTGTGAGGTGAACCGATTCGGTTCAGTTTCAAAGCGGGAGGCCGCGCGCTGGTCGGACTTCTTGATACAGGAAATGACCTCGATGGGTGCATCCATCAATTTCGCCATTCGCGCAGCTACTACCAGAGCGTTGGACGAGTATTCCGATCCGTCCACTCCAACAACGATTCCACCCGAGTTCGATAGTGAGTTCATGGGGCCAGCTTGCCCTTCGGCTGGAAAACGCACTAGGGCCGAAGGGCATGGATACCGTTAGCCAGCTCTCTTAGGCAATGGGGTGTTTGGGCTGCCGCACCCGTTTATAGATCCAGTCCGCAATCAGTATGCCGGGGATGGCCAGGACGGCGACGATCAGCCCCGACGGCGGTGGTGGGGCCTGTCCAAGCACTGCTGCCACAGGGGGCAGATAAAGAAACAGGACGAGTGCGGCAAGTTCGGCCGCACCAGCCCACAGCAGCAACCGGTTACTGAACCACCCCAGCTTCCACGGTGGCACTGTCGCGCTGCGGCAGGCGAAGGAGGTTGCCAGCTGACCGAAAACGACGGCGGCAAACGCCGCACCAGAGGCGGCAAGCACCAGTTGCTCGTCCCAGGGCTCGCCACGGACCCAGCCACCCCCGAAGAGCACGACGGAGAATGCTGTCATGCTGATGATCGCTTCGACAGGTCCGAGGATGACGAAGGCCCTGAACATCAAGTTCCGGTCCATGAGGTGGCGCCGCTCCGGGGGCCTGGTCAGGACCCGCCGGCCCGGGGGTTCGGCTCCGAGCGCCAGCGCGGGGAACAGGTCGGTTCCAATGTCCAAAGCGAGGATCTGCAGGACACCAAGCGCGAGCGGGAACTGGCCACCGGAAAGTGCCCAGATGACGAACGGTGTGAGCTCGGCGACGTTGTCTGTGAGGTGGTAGGTGAGGAAGCGGCGGATATTCGAGTACGTGGCGCGGCCTTGTTCAATCGCCGCGACAATGGTGCCGAAGTGATCGTCGAGCAATACCAGATCGGCGGCCTCACGAGCCACATCGGTGCCACCCCGACCCATGGCAACCCCAATATCGGCTTGCTGCAAGGCGGGTCCGTCGTTCACCCCGTCGCCAGTCATGGCCACGACGTGACCCCTGGATTGCAGGGCGCGGGCTACGCGAAGCTTCTGCTCGGGTGACACCCGGCTGACCACCACCCCATCCCGATCCAGGAGTGCACCAAGGATCTGCTCCTGCTCGGGTAAGTCCGCACCCTGGACCACCAGCCTGGGGTCATCCGTCAGCCCGATTTCCTTGGCAATGGCGGCGGCTGTCGCAGGATGGTCGCCAGTGATCATCGCCACCTTGATTCCGGCGTTCCTGGCGGCCCTGATGACCTCAGCGACATCCGGGCGGGGAGGATCGTGAAGACCGATGAGGCCAAGGACCACTAGCTCCCGTTCGAGGTTTTCTGCGGGTTGGTCCAGCCAGAAGGATCGCGGGCCGGGTAGATCTCGTCGTGCCACCGCGATCACCCGTAGGCCACGGGAAGCCATCGCGTCGACCTGCTCCTCCAACCTCGCGGCGCCATCCCCACAGAGTGGAAGGACGGATTCAGGGGCGCCTTTGACGTAGAGGGTGGGGCCGAGCAGGACGGATTCCCGCCGTCGGTGGGCGTCGAAAGCGAAACGACGGTCGGGCACCTGATTGTCAGGTTCCTGGTGGAGGAGACGCCGAGCAAGAACGTCGATGGCCGCCTCCATCGGATCGCCGTTTGCTACCCATTCTTTTCCCTCCTTGACGGCGTGACCTTGCGATGCGGCCCGGGCCGCCACCGCGACCTCAAGGGCCATGCGTCGGCCGGGGCCATCGAGGACGGCATCGGGCTCGTACCCATCGCCCAAGACGCGTGCCGTGCCCTCCAGCGTGACTACCTCGACGGCATTCATCCGATTCTGGGTTAGCGTCCCGGTCTTGTCTGTACAGATGAAGGTGGTTGATCCAAGTGTCTCCACTGCTTCCAGATTGCGGACCAGAGCGTTCCGCGAGGCCATCCGTTGGGCGCCCATCGCCAGGGAGAGCGTGACTGTCGGGAGCAGCCCTTCAGGGATCAATGCAACAGCGACACCGATCGCAAAGAGGAAAGAGTCCCGCCACTCGATTCCCACCAGAACCGACACGGCAAAGAAGACGCCTGCGACGGTCAGAGCAATGATCGCAATGACGCGGACGATCCGATGCAGCTCAAGGGTCAACGGGGTAGGTGGAGACGTGGTGGTATTCGTGAGGGAGGCGATCTCTGCGATTCTGGAGTTCCCTCCGGTTGCAGTGACTACGCCCTCCGCCTGACCATTGACCAGGAAGGTGCCGCCCCAGGCTGCATCTCCAACAGCTTTGGGCAGCGCGTCGCTTTCGCCGGTCAGCATCGATTCGTCGACTGTGCACGCGGACGCCGAAGTAAAACGGAGGTCTGCGGGAAGACGGTCCCCAGCGGTCAGAATGACGACGTCGCCAGGAACCAGTTCACTGGCGCTGACACTGCGTTGGCGGCCATCGCGCCTGACCCTGACTTGCGACGGAAGTAACCCTTGAAGCCGTTCAGCCGCATGCTGGGCCCGCTCCTGCTGAATGTGGGCAAACACCCCGTTGACCACGACTACAACAACAATTGCGACGCTGAGCTGGGGCAGGCCAGCTAGCCACGCCAGACCTGCGGCCCCCCACAGCATCAGGGCGAAGAAATGGGTCAGTTCACCCAGGAGTTTCCGCCAAGGGGACGCCTTGCGGGCCGCGGGCAAAACGTTTGGCCCGACGTCAGTCAATAGCCGTGCGGCATCCGCGCCGCTCAGTCCAGGCTGTGGAAGTTCCGGGAACACTTCCCGGGCGTCATTCATGGCGGACATGGCCTCTCCAGAGCTAAATACCTATCGTTTAGAGTCGATCTTTCTGAGCGCGCCGACCAGTGACTTTCGACCTGATCTGGGCCGATCTGGCTGGTGAATACCTCCCGGTCCGGACGGGACTTAGTGCCCTATGGGGGCAGCTGGCAGGTCACCACAATGGAGCCAAGGCAGTTCACTCGGAGGTGGTCACACCATGGGTTCAGCATCGGGCTCCCGGTCAATCGTGCTGGGCGTGCCGTCCAGCGGGCCGACGCCTGAAGCCTTCTTCTGGGCGGTCAACCGGGCAGCACGGCTGAGAAGGCCACTGATCCTGGTGCATACGCTGGACGACTATTGGGTTGGCCCTGAGTTCTCCTACTTCGACGACCTGATGCGTCACGGCCGGGAAGTCCTTGAGGAGGCGGCCACTAAAGTCAGCGGTCTGGCACCCTCGGTCAACGTATCGACCCGACTCCTGCTGGGGGATACCGCCAGGGTGTTGTCGGATCTGTCGGAGAATTCCAGTCTGGTGGTCGTGGGGACCCATAAACTCGGACGCGTCAAGACCGCCATCTTCGGTGCTCTGAGCCTGAATGTGGCGGTGGCAGCCGTATCGCCGGTTGCGGTCATCCCCGAGGTGTCGCTGGAAGGACGGTCGGGCGTCGTAGTGGGCGTTGACGGGTCCGCCCATTCCCTCGGCTCCGTTGCCTACGCGGCGCGGGAGGCCGATCGGCTGGGTGAGGACCTGTACGCGGTCTACTCCAGTGAATCACCGAACCCGTGGCTGCGTGGGTCCATTCCGCACGATGTGGTGACACAGCGGATCGAGGAGGAGGAACGGGTCATTCTGGCCGAGTCGGTGGCGGGCCTCACCGAACAGTATCCGGATCTGGTGGTGCATCAACATCTGGAGTTGAACGCATCGCCTGCCGAAGCGCTAGTGACGGCTGCCTCGCGGGCGAAGCTCCTGGTAGTGGGTCGGCGCGGCCGTGGAAAGCTCACACGCCTTCTGCTGGGATCGGTGAGCAGAAGTGTCCTGTGGCACATTGAATGCCCCACGATCGTCACCCCCAACAGGGCAGTGACCGAGGGCCCGTACCGCTAGCCACAGCTGTCTCCCCGGCACGGACGAGACGCAGACTCCAGATTTCGCGACCCCTGCGGCGTGTTCTACACTGTGTAGAAATCAGCTTTTCTACACAGTGTAGAACAACTGGATCAGTGGGCTCGTGCCCTGGTTGATTTAAGGAAGTTGTATGGAAGCCCTGGAGCTTGCCCGTTGGCAATTCGGCATCACCACCGTCTATCACTTTCTGATGGTGCCACTCACCATCGGCCTGGGCTTGCTGGTCGCGATCATGCAGACCATGTGGGTGCGGACGGGGAAGGCGCAGTACCTCCGGATGACCAAGTTCTGGGGCAAGCTGTTCCTGATCAACTTCATCATGGGTGTCGCCACCGGTTTGGTGCAGGAATTCCAGTTCGGAATGGCCTGGAGCGAGTACTCCCGGTTTGTCGGGGACGTCTTTGGTGCGCCACTGGCGATGGAAGCGCTCCTCGCGTTTTTCGTTGAGTCGGTGTTCCTCGGGCTATGGATCTTCGGGTGGGATCGGCTCCCCAAAAAGCTCCATCTGGCCACCATCTGGGGAGCCAGTATCGCCTCGATCATGTCGGCATATTTCATCCTCGCTGCCAATTCCTGGATGCAGCACCCAGTCGGAGTGGAAATGGTCGACGGCCGCCCGGTCCTCGTGGACATTTGGGCCGTTCTGACCAACAACACCCTGCTGGTCGCCTTCCCCCACACCATCCTCGGAGCCTTTTCCGTGGCTGGCGGGTTCCTGCTGGGAATCAGCTGGTATCACCTGTGGAAGCGACGCCGGGACGGAATCGACACCATCGGCCCGGACGGGAAAGTCCTCGTCGGAAGCGTCGAAAACACGGGGCGGGATGCTGCCGACCACCAGGTCTGGCTCCGTTCCCTCCGGATCGGCGCCGTCGTCGCTGTCGTATCGTTCGCTGGTGTCGCCGTCACCGGGGACCTGCAAGCGAAACTCATGTTCGAGCAGCAGCCCATGAAGATGGCGGCCGCGGAAGCGGCCTGCCACGACGGGACCGGCTTCTCGGTGCTGTCGGTAGGAAACCTTGGCTCCCAGAACTGCGATGACATCGTCGCAGTGATTGAAGTCCCGGGGATGCTCTCCTTCATGGCCAACGGAGATCTCACCACGGAGGTCCAGGGGGTTAATTCTCTGGTGCCCCAGTACCAGGCCCAGTACGGGACGAACCTGCCGAACGATCCGATGTATGGGGAACGCGCCGGAATGGAAATCGACTACGTCCCGGTGATGGAGGTGACGTATTGGGGCTTCAGAATGATGATCACGTTCGGCGCCGTCGCGGCGTTCGCAGCAGCAGTAGCACTCGTCATGACCCGCCGGGGGACAGTCCCGGAATCCAAACGACTGATGCAGCTCGCCGTTTTCGGGATCCTCGCACCGTTCGGTGCCAATGCCGCGGGCTGGATCTTCACCGAGATGGGCCGGCAACCGTTCGTCGTTGCCCCTAACCCCGACCCCAACGGCATTGACAACGTGTTCATGTTCACCGCCGCGGCCGTGTCGCCCGGGGTCTCGACGGCCGAACTCGCGACGTCGCTCATCGCTTTCACCGCCGTCTACAGCGTGTTGTTGGTGGTTGAGGTGAAGTTGCTGGTCCGGTATGTGCGCGGTGGGGTGCCCTCGGCCATGCCTGATCTCATTCCCCAGCATCTCCACGACGACGACGACGACTCCGCCAGCGGGGTTACCCCCACCTCGAAGAAGGGCGACGACGATGTGCTGGCCTTCGCCTACTAACCCCGTATGCGCCACCGAGAAGGCCGCGGACGCCGCCCTGATCGAACGTCTGGAGATTTGAGATGGAATTCCTTCCCACCCTATGGTTTGTCATCATCGCGTACCTCTGGACCGGATACCTGCTGCTGGAGGGATTCGATCTCGGCGTCGGCATGCTGATGAAACTGTTCGCCCGCACTGACCGCGACCGCCGTGTTCTCCTCAATACTGTTGGCCCGGTGTGGGACGGCAATGAGGTGTGGTTGATTACAGCTGGTGCGGCGACGTTCGCCGCCTTCCCCCTCTGGTACGCGTCGCTCTTCTCGACCTTGTATCTGCCGCTGCTGCTAGTCCTGATGGGGCTCATTTTTCGTGCTGTCGGCTTTGAATACCGGGGGAAAGGCGACACGGCGGCGTGGCGTAACCGGTGGGACTGGGCGATTGCGCTCGGGTCGCTGGTGTCAGCATTCGGGATCGGCGCGGCCCTGGCGCTGACGACGACGGGACTTCCCATCAATGCCAATGGTGACCGGGAAGGGGGAGCCTTCGCCTGGTTCAACGGTTACGCGGTCCTCGGCGGATCGGCTGTCGTCTTGTTCAGCCTTGTCCATGCCCTGGGTTTCCTGGTGTTGAAAACCGACGGCGACATCCGCGACCGGGCCCGACGGCAGTTCCTCAGGTGGCTACCCCTGGGCCTGCTGCCACTGGCGGGCTGGGCCATCGTGGTGCACGCTGCGGGCGGGAAAAGCGTCACCATGCTCACTCTGGTGCTCGCAGTAGCTGGCGCTGTCTACGCCTGGGCCATGGCGCGCCGGCACCGGGACGGATGGAGTTTCGTCGGGATGGCTGTCTTCCTCGCCGCTGGCACCACCACGATCTTCACGGCCGCGTTCCCCGTGGTTCTCCCGTCAACCCTCGACGCCGCGTTTGACCTCACGGTGTCCAACGCTTCATCTTCTGGATACACACTCGGCGTGATGAGCGTCGTCGCTCTCGTGGGGTTGCCCGCTGTGCTCGTCTACCAGGGCTGGACCTACTGGGTGTTTCGCAAACGCGTCAGCCGGAGCCAGATCCCCACCGCCCACGCAGTGAGAGCACAGTGAAGCCATCGCTACCCCTGGGTGCGGCGGGCAAACGTGCCCTCTACCTCCTTGGCCTGCTCGCTGCGCTGAAGGCCGCTGGCCTGGTCCTCATCGCCCAGGCCGTGGCTTCCGGTATCGCCTCCCTTGCCGCTTCTTTCACCGCCGTTTCTTCTACCGCAGTTTCTAGCAGTGCCGGAAGCATCGACTGGTCGTCGGTACTCGTCCTGGGTGTTTCCGGGTCGGTCCTCCGGGCGTTAGCCACCTGGTGGCAGGAAGCCGTTGCGCAGCGGGCCGCGACCGGGTCAAAGGAGGAGCTGCGAACCGCGATCACCACCCGCGTGATGAACGACGGCGGCACATCGGCCGATGCTGGCACCGGCGCGCTGAGCGTACTGGTCACCCGGGGGCTCGACGGTCTCGACAACTACTCCACCAAGTACCTCCCCGCGCTCGTCACCTGCGCTGTCATTCCACTGCTGGTCGGTGCGCGTATCCTCGCCGCCGACTGGCTCAGCGCCGTCGTCATCGTGGTGACCGTGCCGTTGATCCCGGTCTTCATGATCCTGATTGGCCTGCACACCCAGGACAAGGTGCAGGAGGCGTCGGCGTCTCTGAACCGGCTCTCGGACCACCTCCTCGAATTGTCTCGCGGTCTGCCGGTGCTCGTCGGGCTGGGCCGGGCGGGCAGCCAAACGAGGGCACTCCGGGACGTTGCCGGGCAATACCGCACCAAAACCATTGAAACGCTGAAGGTCGCGTTTCTGTCCTCCCTTGCCCTCGAACTGATTGCCACCATCTCGGTGGCACTGGTTGCGGTGGTCATCGGGGTCCGGCTCATCGGAGGTGATCTCAGTCTTGAGATCGGCCTGCTGGCCCTGATCCTTGCCCCCGAGTGCTACCAACCGCTCCGCGACCTCGGCGCAGCACACCACGCGAGCGAGGAAGGCCTCGACGCGCTCGAACGGTCCCGCCGTATCACCGAGGCCCCCCGGAGCCGCATCCTGCTATCCGACGCCGACGCCGACGCCGACGCCGCCGGTACGGACGACCGGGCGATCACCGTCAGTGGCCTCACCATTGGGTACGGCGGGCGAGACGGAACCGTGGTTGACGGCCTGACCTTCGCGCTGCCCCGCGGAACAATCAGCGTGCTCACCGGCCCCAGCGGGGCCGGAAAAACCTCGGTGCTTGAGGTGCTGGCTGGTCTCCGCGGAGACGGGGCCGGGACCCGGGTTGCCGGCACCATCATGGGGGTGCACCGGCACCAGATTGCCTGGATACCGCAACATCCGGTCCTGGTGGCAGAGACGGTCGCTGACGAAATCGGTCTCTACTCGGGTCTGGACAGCCCCCCAGAGCGAAGGGAAGCAGCAGCGCGGGCGCTTGACCAAGTGGACGCCGGCGGATTGCTTGACTCTCGCACCGGCGATCTGAGCCCGGGGGAGCTGCGTCGGGTCGCGGTGGCGCGAGCACTGGCACGAATCGCTCATTCGGACATCGCTCTGCTCCTGGCCGATGAGCCAACAGCACACCTGGACGCGCAGGGCGCCCGATCCGTTGAGGCAGCCCTGGCACGGCTGCGAGGGCACACGACGATCCTCTTCGTAGCGCATAACCCTGGGACGGCGTCCCTGGCGGACCAGTCAATTGGCGTTTCCGGTGGTTCAGCTGCCGTTCACAACCGGGGTGCCCGGTCCACAGCGGGCGCTGTGGACACCGCGAACGCTGACTCCGCCCTGAGGCCCCACGGAAGGACTGTGCCGTTGGGCGAAGGCATGGATGTGCCGGTGGCGGAGGGGCGGGTCTCTCTGACGCGCAGCGTTGCGATGGTGCAACCGTGGCGGCGCCGGTTTGTGTCGGCGTTACTCTTCGGCGCGGGCGCAACCCTGTTTGCCGTCGCGCTGACGGCGGTCTCCGGCTGGATGATCGTGAGAGCCTCTGAACAGATTCCCATCCTCTATTTGCTGACGGCGATTGTCGGAGTGCGGTTCTTTGGCATCGGGAGATCCGTGCTGCGGTACTGCGAGCGCCTCCGCCTCCACGATGCGGTCTTCGAGAGCACCGACAGGCTGCGGCTACGGTTGTGGAACGGATTGCTGGAGCGCCCGGCTGCGTGGCGGAAACTGGCCCGCGGCGGCAAAGTTCTTGAACAGTTGGTGGGCGACGTCGATGAGCTCCGCGACCTCACGCCACGAGCCGTGTTTGCCCCGCTGGTCGGCGTCCTCACAGCAGTTGCCGCGTCCGTCACCACCGCCGTGGTGCTTCCGGCCGGGGTGCCCTGGCAGCTGGTTCTGGTGACGGTGTGTCTGGTGGTGTCGCCCCTCCTCGTCCTCGCTGCCGACCGCTCATCGCGTCGGGCCTCGGTCGGTCTCAAGGCTGAGATTCTCGACACCACGGCCAGGATGCTCGCAGCCGCGCCGGATCTCAGCGCCAATTCGGCGACCAGGGTGCTGAGATCGGATCTGAGTGCTCTGGAGGCCGAGCTGTCCGCAAAACTGGACCGCAGCGCGTGGGCGCAGGGATTGGCCAACGCCCTCGTCGTGCTGACCTGTTCGCTGGGTTCCCTGGCCATGTTGAGTTCGGCAGACGGGGTAAACCCGGCGGCCGCCGCCGTCGTCGTCCTGATGCAACTCGCCCTGATCGAACCCTTCATCGCCGTCAACACTGCCATTCATCACCTCGGAGCGTGGCGGGCGGTGGGCGACCGGGTACTGCCGGATCTGGGGTCCACCACCATCCGTGCCGAAGGGCCGCCGGGGGACAGCGTCCGCTCGCTTTCGCTTCGGGGAGCTTCCTATACCTACCCGGATCAGACGGCGCCCGCGTTCTCGGACGTGTCGCTGGATCTCCGCAGGGGCGAGTGGCTTGCGGTGACCGGTCCCTCCGGGAGCGGGAAATCGACCCTGCTTGGTGCGTTGCTCGGATTCCTCCCCCTGCGCGAGGGCAGCTATCTGATCAACGGGGAACCGGTCGGTCAGCTGCGGGCCGGGACGGCGGGCACGACAGGTGCGCCGCGCATCGCGTGGTGCCCCCAGGAAGCCCACCTGTTCCGCTCCACGATCCGGGCCAACCTCGCCCTGGCCCGCCCACCTGCCGACCCGCCATCCGAGGCTGAACTGACTGCCGCGTTGGTCCGGGCCGGGTTGGGCGACTTCGTGGAAGCACTTCCCGCAGGACTGGACACCCAGGTCGGGCCGGGCGGCGCCTGGCTTTCCGGCGGGCAGCAACAACGCCTCGCCGTTGGCCGCGCCCTGCTGACGAGGGCCGACGTCGTGCTCCTTGACGAACCGACCGCACACCTCGATCCGGTGGCAGCACGGGATCTGCTGGCCGATCTGCGGGTGGGGCTTGCCGACAGGTTCGTCGTGATGGTCACCCACAACCAGGAAGAGGCCGCGCTGTGCGAGCAGGATCTTCAGCTCGCGGATGGGGCCAGGCAGGACGCCATCGCATAGTCCGCAACGGTGCGAAGCGCTGTGACCAAAAAGCACCAGCAACTGTGAACAGGCAGCGCCGGTAACGGAACAATAGCGGTGACCAACGCCCAAGGATATAGTTCCCATTCCCAGGGCGATGGCATGGCAGTACTGCGGTTGGACGTCCCCCTCGGCAGCAACCTGGGATGGTTCGGGTTCCGGACGCATAACCCTGCCTGGAAGGATCACAGCCTGTGGACCCTCCCCGGGTACCCGCGGGGCAAGGACAGCGGCAACGGGCCCTGGCTGCACCTGAACTTTCCGATCATCGATGATGATAACGACGGCGCTGGCGTCGAGCTGGAGTATCAGGCAGATACTGAGGGTGGGCAGAGCGGTGCGCCGGTCTTCACCCAGCCGGTCTTCCCTCAGTTGGCTTTCACAATAGCCAGTTCATCCCACTCGGTGGTGTACCGGGGGGAGGAATAGCGGCGGCTCATGGTCCAATCGGCCGGGGCGCACAGACCGGCCCGACCCAGTCCGATGCTTCCCGCACCGTATTTCTCGGTCACCTCACCCAGGAGCGCTCCGATGTTGCGACGCTCGTGCACCGAAACGAAGACGTCAAGCTGTGGTTGGAACCCGGCGGGGGACAGATCGGTGAGCATCACCCCCGCCCGAGCGTAGGGGACCCCCTCCTCAAGGTGCCTCTCAAGGGCTCCGACAGCGGCCCGCGTTAACACCACCGGATCAGCGGTCGGGGCAGGCAGCCTCACGGTCACGGATGGAAAGGAGGAAGCAGTCCGGTGGAAAGGTGATGTGCCAGCGAACACTGTCATGCTGTGGGCGAGTTGCTTCGCCCGGGACAGGCGCATCGCCGCGGCCTGTGCATAGAGGCTCATCACCTGGTGCATTCCCGCGAGGGTAGTGACCGGCGTCGAAAATGAGCGGGAAAAGATCATCTGTTTTTTGTCCGTGCGCTCCGTTTCCAGTTCGATGCACGGGACACCGCGCAGTTCCAGGATGGTGCGCTGCAGAAGGACCGAGAATTTCCGTCGCATCAGCAACGGGTTGGCAGCACGAAGGTCAGCGATGGTGAACACGCCGATGGCGTTAAGCCGTTTTCCGAGTCGGCTAGCGACACCCCAAACCCCGGTGACCGGCACCCGCGACATGATGTGGTCGATCTGGGCCCCGGGCATGGTGTCGAGATTGCACACCCCACCCATCGCAGGGTTTTGTTTGGCCACCCGGTTGGCGAACTTGGCAAGGGTCTTGGTCGGAGCGATGCCGACGCAGACCGGCAACCCCGTGTGCAGCGCCATGGCGGCCCGGATGCCCCCACCCTGATCCTGCAAGGACTGCGGCGAACCCGCGAGACCCAAAAAGGACTCATCGATCGAGTAGACCTCCTGCCAGGCGGCGAAGCGACCCATCAGCTCCATCGCCCGTGAACTCAGGTCTCCGTACAGCTCATAGTTGCTGGAACGCTGAATGAGCCCCCAGCGGGGGGCCTGTGCGGAAATTTTGAACCATGGCTCGCCGAGTGGAATGCCGAGAGCTTTCGCCTCATTGGACCGGGCCACCACGCAGCCGTCGTTGTTCGATAACACCACCACGGGTACCCCCGCCAGGCTGGGATCGAAGACACGTTCACAGCTGACATAGAAGCTGTTGACATCGACGAGGGCGATCCGCGACGGTTTGCTGCGGCCGGTGGCTGCCGCCGACGGGTAATGGCCCGGGCCATCGGGCACTCGGGAATGGCCTTCGCCTCTCGCTGCGACTACACGTAGTGCAGGCAACGGGTGACTACCCCCCACACGGACAAGTCGGACAGTTCAGCGACCGTGATATCCGGATAGTCGCGATTCTCCGCTTTGAGGATGACCCCGGTGACGCCAAGATGCAGCCGTTTGATCGTCAACTCGCCGTCCAGGATCGCCACCACCACCGAGCCGTGGTGGGGTGTCAACGACCGGTCCACAATCAGCTCATCCCCGTCATTGATGCCGGCACCTGACATGCTGTCCCCGGAGACCCTCACGATGAAAGTGCAGGTGGTGTCCTTGATTAGGTGTTTATTGAGGTCAATCCCCCCGTCGTAATAGTCCTGCGCGGGCGAGGGGAAACCTGCAGGAACGGAGACCGGGGCGACGTCGGTGAGTTGGCCTGGCGGGGTTCCGTGTAACTGAGCAATATGGGCTACAACGGTCACAGCATCCCTCTATTAGTACATATATTCGAACTAAATAAGCGTAACATCCGACCCGGACCTTTCAGCGGGGCGACGTCAGATGCGTGGTCGGCGCAGTGCTAGATTTTCACGGGGACACGGCAACACCACGGACGGCCACCGCCGGCCGGGTGACCGACTGAAAGAGTAGGACACGAGTGATGGACTGGATCTGGTTCCCCGTGATGGCAATTAGTGCCGCGGGATTCGGCTTTGCGGGCGGGTGGGCAGCAATCGCAGCGGACCGTCGCCGACGCCTGCCAGAGGCTGCCGCCAGCGCTCAGGTCGATGTGGCTGAACCCCCTCGGCTGCGGGAAGCTGATTGGGCCGTGTACTGGCAGAAGGACAACATCTGGGTGTTGACCAACACCGGCTCAGCCAAGGCAACCCTGGTGGACGTGCAGTTCGAGCAGTTCGCTGTGGAATCGTCGAATCTGCGAAACACCATGCAGACCTCGGGGGAGGCCACGTTCAGCGGTTATCTGCGGGGAAACAAGCCGGCTGTACTGGTTTCGTGGGCCACGGAAGGTAGCGAGCAGCGGGGCCCTGCGCGACGCGCCATCCCGCTACAGGGCAACCGCCGCTGGCAGGACTGGTGAACTGGAAGGACTGCTGAACGACCCTCCGAAGACGCCTTGGTGCGCGCTTCCCGCTCAGCTGAGCTTCCCGATTCTTTTCCGGAATTTTGTTTCAGCTTCGCGTTGGATCGACGCTTCTGCCTCATGGAGCACTCCGTAGGCGAAGGTAGTCTCTCCGGCCCGTCGCCCAGCCCGGGATGCTTTGAGGAGAAACTCCTGAAACAGCACGCTATCGCGGTGGGTTCCCAGAATGTTCTGGATGGTCTCCGACGACTTCATTGACTTTCCCACCTGCCCGCCGAAAGTGAACCCTGAGCTCCCCTCGACCGACCTGATCGCGTAGCGCAGGCGCTTGGACCTCTTGCGCACGTCATGCAGTAGCTCCAGTTGTGAGTCCAGCTCTGATGCGCGGCTGGCACGTTGAGCGGATTTGGCCACGATCTTCTGCTGCCGGTTGACCGCTGGTGGAAGCTTCGTGGCGGCCTTCCCGCCGTTTTTCAAATCGCCCCTCAGCGGGATCCGGGCGGTGAACTCATCAAGGGCGTCAAGGGTAGCGAAGTATTCAGCAGAATTGAGGTCCCGGAGGACTGCTGAGTAAGCCTTCTCGTACCGGGCGGCGGAGGACTTGTCCAACCGCCTCATCAGGTGCCGGGGGATTGACCCCGGTGGCCGCTGGGCTATGCGTGACGGGATCAACGCCTGCATCACTTCCGCGTCACGGGCGGCACTCAAAGTCCTGCCGAGTGATTTCAGTTGTCCTTCGAGCTCACCGGCCGGAGCGACCTCCAGCAGTGGCCGATAGGTTTTCAGCATGCTGCGCAGCGTGCGGGCCTTCACCCGCAACTGGTGCAGCGAACCTGCCTCGTGGCGGCGCACCCGCGGATCCCACGCCATCAGTTCGGCGGCCACCTGGCGGAACGAAGCAGTCAGCACATTCCGCACGGAGCCGGGCTTACCGTCGATCGGGACGGGCTGCGGTTGGCCGCCCATGGCACGGGCCAGTTTCGATGTCCTGCCAGCTGGAGCGGCGCCCGCGTTCAACAAGGTGTGCTCGACGGCGTCCACCAGGGCCTCCCGGGCGTCGTCGGGAGCGGGCTCTCCGCCCTGCACTTCTGCCTCCCACTCACGCCAGGACCGTTCGACGCCGGTGGTCAAGTCTTCGGCGTCGACCACATCGTCGCTGATTTCGATCAGCGGCGTGCCATCCTCCCCCACGAGAGTAGTGATGGTCCGGGTGGTGGTGATTCGTGCAACTGGTTCGAGGGCCCGATGCCTGACATGGACCCGAACCAGGTCGAGTACCTCCGCCGGCGGTGTCTCGTCCGCGCCCGACAGCGGCACCTGAACCTCAAGCCGGTCCGCGACCGCCGGGAACTTGGTGTGCCAGCCTGCGTCTTTGCCTCCGCGCCGCCGCCGCAGGGTTATGCCGTGGCGCAGCAGCGCCCGGTCCGGCAGATCGAAGTACAAGGCTTCGAGCACCACGGTACCGCCGTCGTCCACCCTGGCCACGCCGGTGATGCCGGTCAGGTCGGGAACCACCGCCTGGGTGCTGACGTCGTATTTTCGCTCGATCTCCAACGATTCGGTGCGTGTCATCGTCCCATTATTGCGTCTGGTGTCCAGCGCCCCTCTGTTCACGGGCTACCCGAGGTAGCTCGCAGCTCCACTCACTCGAACCGGGACGGGTCGCCCATGCCGTGGCGCACCACTTCGGCGGAGCCGCTGGAGAAGTCGATTACAGTGGTCGGTTCGGCGCCGCAGTCGCCCGAATCGATGACCGCATCCACCTGGTGGTCGAGCTCCTCCTTGATTTCCCAGCCCTGGGTCAGCGGCGTTTCCTGGCCAGGCAGCAGGAGGGTGCTGGACAACAAGGGTTCGCCCAGCTCGGCCAGCAGGGCCTGCACCATCCGGTGGTCTGGAATCCTCACCCCCACCGTCTTCTTCTTGGGGTGCAGCAACCGGCGGGGCACCTCCTTGGTGGCCGGCAGGATGAACGTGTAACTGCCTGGCGTCACGGCCTTGATGCTGCGGAAAACATCGTTATTGATGTGGACAAACTGGCCAAGCTGGGAGAAATCCCTGCAGACCAGGGTGAAATGGTGCTTGTTGTCGAGCTTCCGGATGGAGCGGATCCGGTCCAGCGCGTCCTTGTTGCCCAGCTGCGCGCCGAGCGCGTAACAGGAGTCCGTCGGATAGGCGATGAGCCCGCCGGACCTGACGACGTCGACAATCTGCCCGATTGCGCGCGGCTGTGGATCGTCGGGGTGCACATCGAAAAATTTGGCCATGCGAAGAGCATACGTCCCTGGTGGCAGGTCAGGTGAACCCCGGGGGAAACCTCCGGGCCGACCCCATCAGGTGGACCTGATCCTGCCGTCAGGGCGGGTGGTGAGCAGGTCCAAAAGTTCTCGGCTGGTACCGTCAGGCCGCGGTCCCCGGCTGGTGCCGCCCGGCACTTCTCGAGTAACGCCGCAGTAACGTCGGCGGCGGTACGTTGGGTCTTTATCCCAGAGAAACCCAGAGGTAGAGTGCCACCATGATTGATTCTGAGTCCTCAGGTAGCCAACCCCGCAGTCAGGAACCGGAGACCACCGGCCGTTTCATCGTTGTTTTCGCCGACGCCGAGGAGAACGCTCCAGCGCTGCTCCGGTCAGCTGCCGGCATGTCCCATGTCGCTGATTCCCGTGACTTCGGCACCCATGCTGCGTCCCCAGCCGACACTGAGGGAGCGGATGCTACATACTATTCCCACCTCGGGGTCGCGGTCGTGTCCGCGGATCCGCAGCAGCAGCGGGCACTCAGCTCGTCGTCCGACGAGGGCACAGTCCTCTCCGTCTCCCCGGAACTGATCCACCACGTACTCACCGACGACCCCGGGGGAGCCTCGTCGTCGTTCCAGGACAGCGCACAGCTCACCTGGGGGCTTCAGGCAGTCGCCGCGGACACCTCCCCCTTCAGCGGCGAGGGTATCCGGGTTGCGGTGCTGGACACCGGCTTCGATTCGAGCCACCCGGATTTCGCCGGCCGGCAGATCACGGTTGAGTCTTTCGTGCCCGGCGAGACTGCCCAGGACGGGCACGGACACGGCACCCACTGCATCGGCACCGCCTGTGGCCCGCGGTCACCATCCGAAGGACCCGCGTATGGCGTGGCCTACGAGGCAGAAATCTTCGCAGGGAAGGTCCTCGGCGACTCAGGGTCGGGCAGCGACGGCGGTATCATCGCCGGAATCGACTGGGCCATGGCGAATGGGTGCGCCGTCATTTCGATGTCCCTCGGTGCCGACATTCCGCAGGTGCACCCTCCGTATACGGTGGTCGGCCGCCGGGCGCTTGACCAGGGGCACCTCATCATCGCTGCCGCGGGGAACGGCGCTGACCGCCGGCAAGGGGACTTCGGCTTTGTCGGTGCGCCCGCCAACAGCCCGTTCATCATGGCGGTGGGCGCCCTGGACCAGCAGCTCGAGATGGCCTTCTTCTCCGCCCGGACGCTCCCTATCCGGGGCGGGCAGTTGGATGTGGCTGGCCCGGGTTTCCAGGTGCGTTCGTCCTGGCTGATGCCTGACCGATACAACACCATCAGCGGCACATCGATGGCCACCCCGCACGCTGCGGGAGTCGCAGCCCTCTGGGCGCAGGCCTCAGGCTACCGGGGGCGGGAGCTGTGGTCACTGATGGCGCAAGAGAGCCAGCGATTGCTGCAGGCGTCGGTCGACGTCGGCTCCGGCCTGGTGATGTCGCCACAGGAATGAGGGGGGCATGCACTTCACCGTCACCGTTGATGACCTGCACCGTTCCGCGATCCAGGAGGTCGCTGAACAGCTGAGGTCCTGCGGGCTGGAGGTTGACCGGGTGCTCGGCACCGTGGGCATGATCACCGGTTCAGCACCGGAGAACTGTCGGCCGGATCTGGAAGCGGTCGAGGGGGTGTCTTCCGTCGATGGAGAGACCCGCGTCCTCCTGCCGCCACCCGACAGCGACATCCAGTAGCAGCCGTGATCCAGTAGCAGCGACGTCTTGAGCCACTCGCAGGCTGGGGGTACGCCGTCGACTACGGCGCGGCGGTGCTCGCGGTGCTCCCGGCTTTGCCGCCGACGTCGTCGAGCACGTTCTGCGCCTGCCGGTCCACCAACCCGGTGAACAACTGTGGGGCGGCGCCGAAGGTGATCGCCCAGGCCACGATCTGAGCAGGGTTGTCCAGATCGCTCAACCCGGGAACGAAGCCGCCGCGCATGAGCTGGAGTCCCAGTACTGCCGTCGGCGCACCGGCGGGGAGTTGCTGGGCGGCGGTGGTGATCGCCTGTTCCCGCCAGGTACGGTTCGTCGGCGGCGCCAGGGGAGGAGGTAACGGGGGTTATGGCCCGGCAGCAGGCGCAGACATCGGCTGATCTACTCGTAGGACGGGTGCAGGGTTCCGCCGTAATCAGTCGCGGGCTCGGCGCGTCCTAACGGGTCCTGCGCCTGGAGCAGCGGACGGATGAGGTCTGTGATGCGGGTGGAAGGCCTGACACCGCACTCCCGACTGAGGGTCGTCAGGTAGGTGCGATAGCTGCGGATTGCCGACGCGTGGTTGCCGGCCGCCAGATGAATGCGCAAGAGCGTCCGTTGCACGCTCTCCAAAAGCGGATCCAACGCGGCCGCGGCGGTCGCCGCGTCGAGGGCTGCCGAGAGTTGGCCCTGTGCCAGATAGGCGCTGGCCAGGTCCTCCAGGGCGGCAAGCCGCTGCCTGAAGAGCCTGTCCTGGTCTACCCGCAGCCAGCCCTCATCCCAGCCCGGCAGGAGGTCCGCTGCCCGAAGGTCGGCGGCCAGCCCTTTTCGGACCGGTGCGCCGCCGTCGAGCAGGCCTGTGCGGTTGACCCGGTCCACGTCGACGAGCAGTTCGTCGACGTCGATCACCATTCCCGTGGCGAGAGCAAGCGGATCACTGGTTGGCTGCAGGAGCCCGGGAAGTTGGTGGGCAATGTTCCAGAGGCAGGCGCGCAGACTTCCCGAAGCTTGCGCATCGGTGCGGTCAGGCCATAGGAGCCCGGCGATGTAGCTTCGTCGACGACCGCCGCGCAGGGCCAGCGCGGCAATGAGCCGCTGCTGTCGGAACGCGACAGTGACCGGCTGGTGCTCACGTTCAAGACGCCAGAACCCCAACAATTTCAAATTCCACTGGACCGGAATGCTTATCGACATACCCGTCCCCACTTCCTGCATCATCGGGGAGAGGCGCCCCCTATCCGCTGAAACGGTGAACCGCTGTGAGAGCCAGCATCCTCAGACTTCCGAACCTTGTCAATGCTCCCGGCAATCGTTCATCCACTATGGGTGTGGAGGGGTCCTTTCGCGCAGAAACGGCCCTCCGGGTCAGAACCGCCGCTTGCCACCGGCAGTCCTATCCCTCAGGGCCGTATCTGGGGAGGGCCCGCCGCCCGGTGGCCGTATCTGGGGAGGGTCCGTCATCCCGGGCCGGTTCCAGCGACGACCCACCGACAAGGCAAAGGGTTCGTCAGCGTTTGTCGCGGATGATGTTGGTGATCCGGGCCGTGGAGAGCCGGCGTCCGTCGTCGTCGGTCATGACCACCTCGTGGGTGGTCAGGGTGCGGCCCAGATGGACGGCGGTGGCGGTGCCGGTAACCGTCCCTGACGACGCCGACCGGTGATGCGTCGCGCTGATCTCAATGCCCATCGCCTGCCGGTCGCGGCCAGCGTGCATCCCGGCGGCGAAGGAGCCCAACGTCTCAGCCAGGACCAGGTGTGCGCCGCCATGGAGGATTCCCGCCACTTGCTGGTTGCCCTCGACCGGCATGGTGGCAACCAGGTGTTCCGGCGTCATCTCGGTGAACACGATTCCCATTTTTGCTGCGAGGCGACCAATCCCGTGGTCCTTCAGCCACTCGTGCATCTCTTCCGGCACACCGGCGGCGGCCAGTTCGGCGGCATAGGGGTTGGGGGTTGGTTCCTGTCCGGACGGCTCCGGAGTGTAATTGTGGGTCATGGGAACTAGGCTGGCACCTGTGAGTCAAACAACCAAACCCGATGTTCCCGTAGCCGCTGCGACTCTGACGGACGCTCCTCCGACGGCCACCGGGCCGGCCGACGGATCCCGCAAACGCCTCCTCGTCATCGACGGCCACTCGATGGCCTACCGCGCGTTCTATGCGTTGCCCGCCGAGAACTTTTCCACCGACACGGGACAGCACACCAACGCCGTCTACGGGTTCACCGCGATGCTGATCAACCTGATCAGGGACCAGAAACCCACCCACGTGGCGGTGGCGCTGGATCTGAGCACCCCGACGTTCCGGACCGAGGAGTACACCGAGTACAAGGCCGGCCGTGCCAAGACGCCCACGGAATTCCACGGCCAGGTGGACCTGATCATCAAGGTGATGCAGGCGATGCACATTCCCACCCTGTCGATGGAGGGCTATGAGGCCGACGACATCATTGCCACCCTCTCCGTCCGTGCCGCGGCCGAGGGCTGGGATGTGCAGGTGGTCAGTGGTGACCGCGACGCCTTCCAACTGGTCAACGACCGCGTGACAGTGCTGTACCCGAAGCAGGGCGTCACCAACATCCCGCAGATGGATGCGCAGGCGGTGGAGGAAAAGTACCTCGTCCCACCTCACCAGTACTCAGACTTGGCGGCCCTCGTCGGGGAGACCGCCGACAACCTCCCGGGGGTCCCCGGGGTAGGCCCGAAGACCGCCGCCAAGTGGATCAAGCTCTACGGCGGGCTGAACGGCATCCTGGAGAACCTCGACGCCATCAAGGGAAAGGTGGGGGATTCGCTCCGGGAACACATCGAGCTGGTCAAGCGTAACCGCCGCCTGAACCAGTTGCACCTTGACCTGGAGCTGCCGGTGGAACTGGACACCATGGTCTCCCGGACCCCCGACCGCCCGGCCGTCGAGGAACTGTTCGACTCCCTGCAGTTCAATGTCCTCCGCAAACGCCTCTTCGACCTGTTCGGGGAAGAAGACGCTGCCGAGTCCCACGATGAAATGACCCCGCCCGAGCAGGTGGTCCTGGCCGACGCCACTGCGCTGACCTCCTGGCTCAAGTCCACCAACCAGGCCATCGCAGCCGTCCAACTGGTGACCCAGTCAACAACCGGGAACGACGACGTCGTCGGGCTGGCCATCGTCACCTCGACGGACGCCGCGTACGTTGACCTGGAAACACTCGACGCCGAAGCGGAGCAGGTGCTCGCCGCCTGGCTGGCCGACCTGAGCGCACCGAAGGTGGCGCACGATTTCAAGGCCGCGTACAAGCTGCTCGCCGCGCGCGGGCTGAAACTTGCCGGGGTTGTTGATGACACCGCGATCTCCGGGTACCTGATCCAGCCGGACCGCCGGGCCTATGACCTGGCGGACCTGAGTCAGTCGCACCTGAAAATGTCGATCGCGCCGGCGGCAGGCACCACCGGGGGACAGCTCGCGCTCCAGTTGGAAGACGAGGATGTCGCATCCCCCGCCGTCGCCCGCGCCTTCGCCGCCCTGCAGCTCAGCGAGTACTTCGCCGGCCAACTGGTGGAGCGGGGCGCCAACCAGTTACTCGGCGGGCTTGAACTGCCCCTGGCCGAGGTGCTGGCAGAAATGGAGCTCACCGGGGTAGCCGTGGCGATGGACCGGCTGGACCAGTTGTTCGATGACTTTTCCGCGACCATGAGCACTACCAGCGCCGAGGCGTTCAGGATCATCGGCAAGGAGATCAACCTGGGATCGCCCAAGCAGCTGCAGGCGGTCCTGTTCGACGAACTGGAACTGCCCAAGACCAAGAAGATCAAGACCGGCTACTCCACCGACGCCGATGCGCTGACCGACCTGATCGTGAAGACCGGGCATCCGTTCCTCGAACAGCTCCTGGCTCACCGGGACGCCTCCAAACTTCGTCAGACGGTCGAGGGGCTGCGGAAGTCAGTGGCCGACGACGGCCGGATCCACACCACGTACGTCCAGACCATCGCGGCCACGGGACGGCTCTCGTCGACCAACCCGAACCTGCAGAATATTCCGGTGCGCTCCGACGAAGGCCGGCGGATCCGTGAGGTCTTCGTTGTCGGTGACGGCTTTGACTGCCTGATGACCGCAGACTACTCGCAGATTGAAATGCGGATCATGGCGCACCTGTCCGGCGACGAGGGGCTGATCCAGGCGTTCCGGGATGGGGAGGACCTGCATCGGTTCGTCGGTGCCCACATTTTCGGCGTCGAACCCGGCGAGGTCACCAGTGCGATGCGGTCCAAGGTGAAAGCCATGTCCTACGGTCTGGTCTACGGTCTGAGCTCCTTTGGACTCTCCAAGCAACTCGCCATTTCGGTGGACGAGGCCCGCACCCTGATGGGCGACTACTTCGACCGGTTCGGCGCCGTCCGCGACTATCTGCGGGGTGTCGTGGAGCAGGCCCGGGTCGACGGGTACACGTCCACCATTGAGGGACGCCGCCGGTACCTGCCGGATCTTTCCAGTGATAACCGGCAGCTCCGCGAAATGGCTGAACGGGCGGCGTTGAACGCGCCCATCCAGGGCTCGGCGGCCGACATCATCAAGAAGGCGATGCTCGGCGTCGACTCCGAACTGCGACGGCAGGGCCTGACCTCCCGGATGCTGCTCCAGGTGCATGATGAGCTGGTGCTCGAGATTGCGCCGGGGGAACGGGACACCATGGAGCTGCTGGTGCGCGAGCAGATGGGGGCCGCAGCTGACCTCACTGTTCCGTTGGATGTCTCGGTGGGTGTGGGAGCGAGCTGGCACGAGGCCGCGCACTAGGCCCGGCCTGCCCGGGCTCTCGCTGGTGCCGGGCGCTTCACCCCATTAGGCTGATGGATCGTGACCGCTACTCGAGATTCCGCCGCCCCATCCGCATTGCGCATCGACACCTTCACGGTGACCGCTGAGACAGATTCCTCGCCCGACGGTGCCCTGGCCCACTGGTTCGAAGCGGTCCGCTTCGGTTTCCACGAAGCCCGCACCGAGCCGGAGGATCTAGCCACCTATGCTGCGGCGTTCACCTCCGACGGGCGGACCCTGTGGGGTGCCTACGACGATGCCGCCAGTGCACACGCCTGGGATGCCAGCATTCCCGTAGCCACCTACGCCACCATGGTCAACTCCCTCAACGTCGGCAACGGCCAGTTGCTTGACGCGCACCAGATCACTGCCGTCACCGTGCGCCCCACCCACCGCCGTCGCGGGCTGCTGCGCACCATGATGACCAGTGATCTCCAGTCCGCCGCGTCCAAAGGTCTCGCTATCGCGGCGTTGACCGCCTCGGAGGCGACAATCTACGGCAGGTTTGGGTTCGGTGCTGCAACGTTCACCCGCAACATCGAGGTGGATGTGAAAGAGCGGTTCGCGCTGCGCACGCCAGCATTCGGTGTCACCGAAATCGTGGCACCGGCCTCCGCGGCGGCGCTGTCCGAACAGATTTTCGCCCGGTTCCATCACGCCACCACCGGATCAGTGGGACGTCAGTTCGCGTACCCGCAGCGGGCAGCCGGGCAGTGGGGCGAGGAACGGCCCGTCGAGGACAAGGGTGTGCGCGTCGCGGTGCATTACGACGACGACGGACGCCCCGACGGCTTCGTGTCCTACAAATTCTCCGGCTGGGGGACCACCCCCTACACGATGAAGATTGTTGATCTGGTCGCCGTCTCCGACAGCGCCTACCTCGAGCTGTGGCGTTATCTCGGCGCAATCGACCTCGTTCAGCGCATCACGTTCGACCTGGCACCCGTGAACGACCCCCTGCCGTGGGCCCTGCAGGATCGTCGCTGCTACAAACTCACCGGCGACGAAGACGTGCTGTGGCTGCGCATCCTCGACCCCATCGCTGCTCTCGAAGCACGGAGTTACCAGGGTGCGGGAACGGTCAGCCTGGAGATCGTGGATCCTCTTGGCCATGCGTCAGGCCGGTTCCGGCTGACGGTCGAGAACGGCTCCGGGTCAGTGACCCGACTCGATGATGACGCCGACACGCAGCTTCGCGTCGACGTCACGGCCCTTGGGTCGATGTATCTCGGTGGTGTCCCAGCCCGGACCCTGGCCGCTGCCGGGCACCTCACCGAACAAGGGCCCGCAGGACCGGGGAGCCTCGCCGTCGTCGACCGGATCTTCCAGACGCCGTCGGACCCGTACTGCATTACCCACTTCTAATCCGTCAGCCGGCGTCGACAGTCGCTTTGACCTGTGTTGGCGCAAACGGCTAGACTAGACGGGCGTGTAATGCGCACTGCGAAATGGGTTGCCGAGCAGTATCGGGCAAGTCGTTTTCTCTCCAAAAGTCCACTTCCGGACGGGCTCCACCTGAACCAGCAGAGTTTCCTGTTGCCCAGGCGTCGCTCTCCGGATCAACTAATCATCCACAACGGAGTCCCAACTACATGACCATCACCACCACCGAGAAGCCAGGTGCACCGCAGGTCGCGATCAACGACATCGGCACCGCTGAGGACTTCCTCGCAGCCATTGACGCCACCATCAAGTACTTCAACGACGGAGACCTCGTTGAAGGAACGGTAGTCAAGGTTGACCGCGACGAGGTTCTGCTCGACATCGGTTACAAGACCGAGGGTGTTATCCCTTCCCGTGAGCTGTCCATCAAGCACGACGTTGATCCCGGAGACGTTGTCTCCGTTGGTGATCAGGTCGAAGCACTGGTGCTCACCAAAGAGGACAAAGAAGGCCGCCTGATCCTGTCCAAGAAGCGCGCTCAGTACGAGCGTGCCTGGGGCGATATCGAGAAGGTCAAGGAAGAAGACGGCGTCGTCACCGGTACGGTCATCGAGGTTGTCAAGGGTGGACTCATCCTCGACATCGGCCTCCGCGGCTTCCTGCCTGCGTCCTTGGTTGAGATGCGTCGTGTACGCGATCTTGCTCCATACATCGGTCAGAAGATCGAAGCGAAAATCATCGAGCTGGACAAGAACCGCAACAACGTGGTCCTGTCCCGCCGTGCATGGCTTGAGCAGACCCAGTCCGAGGTGCGTTCCACGTTCCTCAACAAGCTGGAAAAGGGCCAGGTTCGTCCCGGCGTCGTTTCGTCGATCGTCAACTTCGGTGCCTTCGTGGACCTCGGCGGCGTCGACGGACTCGTTCACGTCTCCGAACTGTCCTGGAAGCACATCGATCACCCATCCGAGGTTGTCGAAGTTGGCCAGGAAGTCACCGTCGAGGTTCTCGAGGTCGACCTGGACCGCGAGCGTGTCTCACTGTCGCTCAAGGCCACCCAGGAAGATCCATGGCAGACCTTCGCCCGCACCCACGCCCTCGGGCAGGTTGTTCCGGGTAAGGTCACCAAGCTGGTTCCTTTCGGTGCGTTCGTTCGCGTCGAAGACGGCATCGAAGGCCTGGTCCACATCTCCGAGCTGGCAGTCCGCCACGTGGAACTGGCAGAGCAGGTTGTCTCCGTTGGAGACGAGCTGTTCGTCAAGGTCATCGACATCGACCTCGAGCGTCGCCGGATCTCCCTCTCCCTCAAGCAGGCCAACGAGGGCGTCGACGCCGACAGCACCGAGTTTGACCCGGCTCTGTACGGTATGGCTGCCGAGTACGACGAAGAAGGCAACTACAAGTACCCAGAGGGCTTCGACCCAGAGTCCAACGAATGGCTCGAGGGTTACGACTCTCAGCGCGCGACCTGGGAAGCTCAGTACGCTGAAGCCCAGTCACGCTGGGAAGCTCACAAGAAGCAGGTTGTGCAGCACGCATCTGACGATGCAGCTGCAGCCAACGAGCCAGTCGAGTCCAGCTCCACGAGCTACTCGTCTGAGCCAGCCGCGGCTGAGAGCACTAACAACAGCAGCAGCAACAGCAACGTCGGCACGGGTACTCTCGCGTCAGACGAGGCACTTGCCGCACTGCGCGAAAAGCTGACCGGTAACTAAGGTCCAGCACTAGCACCTGAAGAGGCCCCCACCGCAAGGTGGGGGCCTCTTTTGTGTCCGGTCCCGTTCAGTGTCGCGTTGTGCCTGCCAGTGGGAAAGTTTGCCCTGAGCCAGTCTGCACTGCCCCAGGGGCGCGCCCAATGGCGAAGGCGCACGCACCAGAGGGGCTACTCAGGGTGAGTTGAACCGGGGACCCGCGGTATCCGGTGCAACCCTGGCTTCGGCATAGGACGGTTCCCGGAGCGCCCGGGTCCAGGCGTAAGTTTCGGATCCGGGCAGCGGGCGCCGGACCGGGTCAAAACGCAAACCCGTCAGATTCCCGTCCCGTGCAGCTGGCACCGGCTCGGGCTCTTCGAGGGTCAGTACCAGAGTGCCGAAACGGGTCCAATCACCCAGGGGACGGCTGAAGCAGAGGGCGAGTTCCAGGGGACGCTTCGCCAGTCCCACCCGGAGCCCGGCAGGCGTGGCTGGCATCCGACCACTCGGGTCAAGGGGAAAAGCCGCCAGCAGAACGGCTGACTTCCCGCCCTTGTAGGGCATCATTGACGTGAATTTGGCGGCCTGGACATTCCGCTGCGGGAGCAGGACGAACCGGGCAGGAAACGACGCACCGGTGGACGCGAGCAGCACATCAAAGTGGTCAGACCCGTGGGGGACCCGCAAGGCCAGGCCGAGAATGTCAGGGCTCCAGCGGGGTAGCCCCACCGAGCGGGACAGCCGCGCCCGGATCGGGTCCTGGCCGGTGCCGTCAATCCAGGAAACTCCGCTGGAAACAGGTGGCCCGGTCCGGGCGAGTGTCCCGGTGAGCCACACGCCGTCGGGGTGGATGGGACGCTGCGGCCTGACGGCTTTCATCGTAGCGAACAGGCCGGCGAACCCCTTGCCAAGTGCGGTAGTGACGCGCATCGGTCAGTGCTTCACTGCTCGGTCGGAGTCCGCGGTGCGGTCCGGGGCGGAGCGGCGGGTCGTGCTGTGTTGAATCGCATACAGCACCAGGCCAATGGCCACCAGGATTCCAGCGCGCAACCAGATGTCGGCGCTTTGCTGCGTCATGAGTAGGACACAGGACGCGATCGCCAGGTAGGGAAAGACCACCGGAATCTGGAAGTGCTGGTGGTCCACCTTGTCTTTGCGAAGAATCAGCACGGCGATGTTGGTGCTGAGGAACACGAACAGCAGCAGCACCACGACCGTCTCGGCCAGCGATGCCAGATCACCGGTGCTGCTGAGGATCATCGCCGCAACGGTGGTAGCAATGATCGCGACCCACGGCGTGCGCCGGTTGGGGAGTACCCGGCCCAACACCGATGGCAGCAGGCCTTGTTCGGCCATCCCATAGGTCAAACGGCTCGCCATGATCATGGTGAGCAGTGACCCGTTGGCGACGGCGATGAGGGCCACCAGTCCGAAGATCCACTCGGGGATCCCGAACCCGGTGGCGTTGACGACGTCGAGCAGTGGCGACGTCGAACCCGCCAGGTCGGCTGCGGGCACAGCCGCGGAGGCTGCCAGGCCGATCAGCACGTAGACAATGCCGGCAGTGAACAGTGCGCCGAAGAGTGCGCGGGGGAACACCCGGCTGACATCCTTGACCTCCTCTGCGACATTCGCCGACACTTCGAACCCGACAAACGAGTAGTAGGCAATCAAAGTGGCAGCCAGCACCGCGGAGGCCGGCCCCACGCCGTCGGGAAATTGGGTGACCCTGCTGAGGTCGCCGTTGCCCTGCGCGAGGAAGAGGCCGACGACGACAATCACCAGGACGAGCCCCGAGACTTCGACGACTGTCATGACCACGTTGGTGCGCACTGACTCTCGGATGCCGCGGGCATTCAGGGCCGCGACCAGCAGGAGGAAGACCAGCGACGCCGGGCCCGCCTGGACGTCGATGAAGGCGGACAGGTATGCGCCGGAGAATGCCTGGGCCAGGCCAGCGGCACTGGTGACGCCGGCAGCCAGCATGCAGAAGCCCACCAGGAAAGAGATCAGGGGCTTCCGGTAGGCACGTTCGGCGAAAACGGCCGCGCCGCCCGCTTTCGGGTACTTGGTGACGAGCTCCGCGTAGGAACCAGCCGTGAGTAGTGCCAGTCCCAGAGCGACAAGCAGGGGCGCCCAGATGGCACCGCCCGCTTCGCCTGCCACCACTCCGACCAGCACATAGATGCCCGCACCCAGCACATCACCGAGGATAAACAGGTAGAGCAACGGGCCGGTGATGCCCTGCTTTAGCTTGGACGGGGCTGACTGCTGAGCTATGGACATTCCTGAAGTATATTCCAGACAGTAAGTTCACTGAGCATTGCGTGACGGGGCCGGCTTCCGGACCGGCCGGATCAGGATCGCGTGGACACCGTCACAGTGAATTTCGGGTTCCTGGCAGCCTGCCGGGTCGGGCCAACCAGGGAGGTGAGCGGGGTCCGATACTGGAGGTGACTGTTCCAGACCGTCCAGAGTTCGCCACCCGGTTGAAGAACCCGGCCAGCATCGGCGAAAAGTTTCAGGGCAATCCCGGAGTGGACGGTGCCTTCCATATGGAAGGGCGGGTTCAGTACGATGAGCTCGGCCGAGGAGTCGGGCATCGAGGACAACGCGTCATCGCGCACCACGGTGATCCGGTCGCCGACACCGTTGGCGTCGGCCGTGGCACGGGAGGACGCGACAGCCGACGCCGACTGGTCGGTTGCAACGATCTTCAGCGCAGGCCTGGTGAGGGCGAGATAGGCGGCTATCGTGCCGTTGCCCGACCCCAGGTCGATTGCCTGCCCCGCGGCTCGGGCCGCGGAGAGGGCGGGGAGCAGATAGCGGGTCCCCGCGTCCAGTTTTGCCCCACCAAACGTGCTGCCGAAAGCTTTGAGGACCAGCGGTGCGGGCAAGCCGACGTCGTGCTGCTCCGCCACCGGAAATCCACTGGCGGCTGTGACCACGGGCACCGACGCTGTCAGGATCCGCGACTTCTGGCGTGCCAGTCCGGCAGACACCGTAGTGAAGTGGCGGCCCAGGATGCCGTTCATCGCGGTGGTCATGTGCTTGACCCGGCCGCCAGCGAACACAGTGACGTCCGGGCTGGCGTAACGGGCGATCGTCCAGGCGATCTCATCCAGTGCGGCCAGCGACCGGGGTAGCTGCAGCAGGACGGTAGGGGCACCGGTCAACAGGGCCTCGTCGAGGGGATGATGGGAGAAAGCCGCGGCCAGACCGGCGGTCTGCGCGTTGGCTGCCAGGGCGAGCTCACCGGAGAGCGGGTCCTGGTGGGTGCGGAGGGACCGGGCCCCGTGCAGCGCGGCGGCGCCGAGGGTGAGCGCACCGTAGTGGTCACCGATGACGACGACGCCGTCCCGGTCAGCGGTGATCCCTGCGCCCGCGGTGTCGAGGAGGAGCCGATCGGTGGCGTCGAACGCGAAGAGGTTCGGGGCCTCGACGTCGGGAGCCCGTCGAAGGTTGTCGAAGGAAAAATCAGTCACAGTCCACCCATTTCAGGTCGAGTAGTTGGGCGCCGGACTGGCCGGCGGTCAGGGAGGCGAGGCGGGCGCGAAACCCGTCGATCGATGCGTCACCGGCGGGTATGGCCACCTGAAGGGTGGCCCGTTCCGCGGAATAGTCGGTTCCCAGAACGTCGACGCCTGCGTGTCGAAGCTCGTTTTCGACCCGCCCTGCGTCGGTGTGGGCCACGGGTACCGCGAGGAGCTGCAGCAGTCGTCGTCGGACACCGGGTGCCGAATCCAGCCCCTGGGAGACAGCGTCGGAATAGGCTCGCACCAGTCCGCCGGCACCGAGCAGCACTCCACCGAAATAGCGGACTACCACCACCGCGAGGTCGCTCAAATCAGCTTGACCGTCGGTGCTTTCCCGTCTGAGAATGGCGTCCAGCATGGGAGCGCCGGCGGTGCCCGACGGTTCGCCGTCGTCGTTGGCGCGCTGCACCGACCGATCAGGACCCAGCACAACGGCACTGCAATGGTGGCGCGCGTCGTGGAACTCGCGGCGCAGCTCCGTGAGGATCAACCGCGCGTCGTCCTCGCTGGCAATCCGCCGGATGACGGTGATGAAGCGTGACCGGCGGACGTCGGTCACGTGGCGGTGCTCGCCCCGGACCGTCGTGTAGCCGGTTATCCCACTGTCATCCACCAGCTCAAGTGTAGTGGGCGAGGGGTTGAACGCCGGGGACTTCCCACGTACTAGGGTGGGGGACATGCTCAGAATTGGCCTCACCGGCGGGATCGCAGCAGGGAAATCTCTGGTCGCCTCGCGGCTGGCAGAGCTCGGGGCGGTGCTGGTCGACGCCGATGTGCTGGCCCGTGAGGCGGTAGCGCCGGGATCGGCCGGGCTGGCAGCAGTCGCCGCCGAATTCGGAGCGGGGGTGCTGTTGCCTGACGGCACCCTGGACCGACCGGCGCTGGCGGCAGCCATCTTCGGCGACCCGTCCCGCCGGATGGTGCTGAACTCGATCATCCACCCGCTGGTGCGGGAACGCGCCCGAGAGCTGGTGGCAGCTGCGCCTCCGGGCGCCGTCGTCGTGCAGGACATTCCCTTGCTGGTGGAGACCGGCCAGCAGCACCAGTTCCATCTGGTGGTGGTGGTTGACGCTCCCGACGACGTCCGGATCGAGCGGCTGACCAGCCTCCGGGGGATGAGCGACCAGGACGCGCGGGCCCGGATTGGTGCGCAAGCCACGCGCGCCGAGAGGAAGGCGGCCGCCGACGTCGTCCTCGTCAACGACAGCACCCCACAGGATCTGCTGGCCGACGTCGACCGCCTGTGGAACGAACGGCTGGTGCCCTTCAACGACAACCTGCTGCGCGGCGTCCGTGCTGCCCGGAGCAGCGGGCCGCGGCTGGTGCCGGCCAGTGCCGACTGGCCGGAGCAGGCCGAGCGGATCGCGGGCAGGGTTCGTCTGGTGGACCCCCGTGTGCTGGCCGTCGATCACATTGGGTCGACCGCGGTGCCCGGGCTACCCGCCAAGGATGTCCTTGATCTGCAGCTCACCGTCGCTGCTCTTGATGATGGAGACGCGATTGCCGGGAAGCTGGCCGCGGCAGGTTTTCCACCCGTCGACGGCATCACGCGCGATGAACCCAGGCAGGCTGATCCTGATCCGGGTCACTGGGTGAAGCGATTCCACGCCAATGCGGACCCCGGCCGGCCGGTT
Organism: Arthrobacter flavus; assembly: GCF_039526005.1. NCBI lineage: Bacteria > Bacillati > Actinomycetota > Actinomycetes > Micrococcales > Micrococcaceae > Arthrobacter > Arthrobacter flavus. The sequence continues at coordinate 56,803 of NZ_BAAAIJ010000020.1, forward strand.
AACCTTCATGTGCGGGTCGAGGGTTCGCCCGGCTGGCGGTATGCGCTGTCCTTCAGGGACTGGCTGCGCTCCGAACCGGGCGCCGCCGGGTTGTACCTGGCGGAAAAGGAGCGGTGCGCCGCCAAACACGCCGGAGATACAACGACCGACGGCTACGCCGAATGCAAGGAAAACTGGCACACAACCGTCGCTGATCCGCTGCTGTCCCGGTGGATCGCCGACACCGGCTGGCGGCCGGGACCGCCTTCCGCCGTCGGCTGAGTCACGGGCATGAGGACAGTAATTGTCCGGGGGAGGGTCTAACGTATTTATATGAGCCTTGCGCAGCAAATTAACCGGGTGGTCGCCCCGTTCGAAGTGATCAGTGATTTCAATCCGGCTGGCGACCAGCCGGCCGCGATCGCCGAGCTGAGCGAGCGGATCAAGGGTGGCGAAAAGGACGTGGTGCTCCTGGGTGCCACCGGCACCGGCAAGAGTGCGACGACGGCGTGGCTGATCGAGCAGGTCCAACGCCCCACCCTGGTGATGGTGCAGAACAAGACCCTCGCCGCACAGCTGGCCAACGAATTCCGTGAACTGTTGCCAAACAATGCCGTCGAGTACTTCGTCTCCTACTACGACTACTACCAGCCTGAAGCGTATGTACCGCAGACCGACACCTTCATTGAAAAGGACTCGTCGGTCAATGAGGAGGTGGAGCGGCTCCGCCACTCGGCCACGAACGCCCTGCTGACCCGCCGGGACGTCATCGTCGTCGCCACGGTGTCCTGCATCTACGGCCTGGGCACCCCCGAGGAGTACGTCGCCGGGATGGTCACGCTGGAGACCGGCCAGCAGATGAACCGGGACGACCTGCTGCGGAAGTTCGTGTCAATGCAGTACACCCGCAACGACATCGACTTCCACCGCGGCACGTTCAGGGTGCGCGGCGACACCGTCGAGATCATCCCGATGTATGAGGAACTGGCGCTTCGCATTGAGTTCTTCGGTGACGAGGTCGAGAAGATCTACACCCTGCACCCGCTGACCGGTGAAATCGTCCGGGAAGAAACTGAAATGTATGTGTTCCCGGCGTCGCACTATGTTGCGGGCCCCGAGCGGATGAACCGGGCGGTCAAGCAGATTGAGGATGAGCTCCAGGTCCGGCTGGACGAACTGGAGTCACAGAACAAGCTGGTCGAAGCCCAGCGGCTGCGGATGCGGACCACCTATGATCTCGAAATGATGCAGCAGATGGGGTTCTGCAACGGTATCGAGAACTACTCGCGGCACATCGATGGGCGCGGTCCGGGCTCGGCATCGCACTGCCTGCTGGACTACTTCCCCGACGACTTCCTGCTGGTGGTCGACGAGTCGCACGTGACCATTCCGCAGATCGGTGCCATGTATGAGGGTGACATGTCCCGGAAACGCACCCTCGTGGACCACGGGTTCCGGCTCCCGTCCGCGATGGACAACCGGCCACTGAAATGGGACGAGTTCCTGGACCGGATCGGGCAGACCGTCTACCTCTCGGCAACCCCCGGGAAGTACGAGCTGGGCAAGTCGGATGGGTACGTGCAGCAGATCATCCGGCCAACCGGGTTGATCGACCCGGAGGTGGTGGTCAAGCCCAGCAAGGGCCAGATCGATGACCTGCTGGGCGAGATCCGCACCAGGGTGGAACTGAACGAGCGGGTGCTCGTCACCACCCTGACCAAGCGGATGGCCGAGGACCTGACCGGGTACCTGCTGGAGCATGGGGTAAAGGTCGAGTACCTGCACTCGGACGTGGATACCCTGCGCCGGGTGGAGCTGCTGCGCGAGCTGCGGCTCGGGACCTTCGACGTCCTGGTCGGCATTAACCTGCTCCGTGAGGGCCTCGACCTTCCCGAAGTGTCACTGGTCAGCATCCTCGATGCCGATAAGGAAGGGTTCCTGCGCAGCGCCACCTCCCTGATCCAGACCATCGGGCGTGCGGCCCGTAACGTCTCGGGTGAGGTGCACATGTACGCGGACCGGATCACCGATTCCATGGCGAAAGCTATCGACGAAACGAACCGACGCCGTGAGATCCAGGTGGCGTACAACCTCAAGCACGGCGTCGATCCGCAGCCCCTGCGGAAGCGGATCGCCGACATCACCGATTCCATTGCCCAGGAGGACGCCGACACCCGGGCCCTGCTCGAGGAAACGGGCAGGAAGCGCAAGGGCGGCAAGACGGCCAAGGGTGGCACCCCTGTCCGTCATGACGGCCTTGCCGCAGTGCCGGCCGAGGATCTGACTGACCTGATCGGTCAGCTCACCGACCAGATGCATTCGGCGGCCGCTGACCTGCACTTCGAGCTGGCCGCACGGCTTCGTGACGAGGTCGGAGACCTGAAGAAGGAGTTGCGGCAGATGCAGACGGCAGGGCACGCCTAGCGCAGGCCCTGGCCGGGGGAGGGCTCGCGCAACTAATTGACAGGTTGCGCGAGCCATTTCCTGATCCACCTCGGACGGGGTTACGATAAGCCGGACGTAGGGGAGTATCCCGAAGCGCTACGAACGTCAACACGCGGAGCATCGATGTTCCGCCGGGCGTAGCGGCCGGTGGCAAAAGCCGCGGCGGAGAGACTTGCGGAATCCGCTGCACCCTCGAAAGGTCCCTCATGCCTGAACCCACACTGGAACTGCCATTGGCGTTTGAGGTAGGCACATTCATTGTGCTGGGCCTCATCCTCCTGTTCGACTTGCTGCTGGTGGTCAAGCGCCCGCACGAGCCGTCGATGAAGGAAGCCGGTCTGTGGGTCACGTTCTACGTCTCTCTCGCGCTGATCTTTGCGGTCCTGATGTTCATCTTTACCGGCCCGGATTACGGGGGACAGTTCGTCGCCGGCTGGGTCACCGAATATAGCCTGAGCATCGACAACCTGTTCGTGTTCATCATCATCATGGCCCGGTTCTCGGTGCCCCGTAAGTATCAGCAGGAAGTGTTGATGGTGGGTATCATCATCGCGTTGGTGCTCCGCGGAATCTTCATCCTGCTCGGCGCAGCCCTGATCAGCAACTTCAGCTGGATCTTCTACATCTTCGGTGTCTTCTTGCTCTACACGGCCTATCAGCAGGCCAAGGACACCGGTGAGGACGAGGAACATGGCAGCGAAAACAAGGTCATCGGTAAGCTGCGCAATGTCCTGCCGATGACCGACAAGTACGACGGCAACAAGATCCGCACCGTCGTGGACGGCAAGAAAGTCTTCACCCCGATGCTGATCGTCTTTGTGACCATCGGCCTCACCGACCTACTCTTCGCAGTGGATTCGATCCCGGCCATCTTCGGCCTGACCGAAAGCGCGTTCATCGTCTTCACCGCCAACATTTTCGCCCTGATGGGCCTCCGCCAGCTGTACTTCCTGCTCGGTGGCCTGATGACCCGCCTGATCTACCTCAAGCACGCGCTCTCGGTCGTCCTGGCGTTCATTGGCATCAAACTGATCCTCCACGCCATGCACGAGAATGAGCTGCCGTTCATCAACGGAGGCCAGCACATTGAATGGGCGCCGATCATCCCGACGTTCCTGTCGCTGGGTATCATCCTCGGCACCATCGTGATCGCGGTGGTCCTGAGTCTGCTCAGCCCGAAGGCCAAGCAGGCCAGCATCGATGCCAAGCTTGAAGAGGACGCACGGAAGGCTCGCGGCGCGGCCGACATCGAGAAGTAGCCTTCCCCGCCGGCCGGCGCCTGAGCGCTGGACGACTACGCGGGCCAGCCGGTCATACCCAGCAACCGGTTGAAGATCGCCTCGCCGTCGTCGGAAATCCCGTCGTGGTGGAAGTCGCCGGTCTCCCATGCCTGTAAGCCTTTGACCGCGCGGGCGGTCCTCATGGACAGGTCGTGGTCCACATAGATGTCGTCCTGGTAGACGGCAGCGGCGGCGGGAACGGTGTTGCGGGCAAGCTGGGCGGTGTCGTAAAGGCTGCCCCAATCCGCTTTTGCCGCGAGGAGGTCAGCTACGTCCCGCAACGGAACCAGGGACGGGTCCTGGTCGAAATACCAGCGGTACACCATTTCGCCGGTCAGCAGCGGTTCCTCGGCCGTGGGGAGGAACTGGGGGTGCTGGGCCAGCACCCGGTCGGCGGACCAATCGGAGGCTTCACCCTGGCAGTAGATCGACTCGTGGAGCAGGGCATAGAGCGGATTGGACGACCGGCTGACCTGCGCCCAGACGGCGTCCAGGAACACCTGGGACAGCCGCTGACCATTAGCAGTGCTCACGAAGGCGTCCTCAAGCAGGAAGTGCAGGGCGTCGACCCGCGTGTTGCCACCTAGGAATGATCCGATCATCTGCAGCCGGGCAACGGTGAGTCGCTCACCGGTCGGCAGCCGTTCGTCGATTGCCTCGAGGTGTCGTGCAATCCGGGTCAGAGTCGTCCGGTCCTCGGGGTACTTGGCGAAGTATTCGCGGTTCCTGGCTTCGACGAGCCGATAGGTGGCGGAATAGACCTGATCCGGGGGGCCACTGAGTGGTGCCAGACCGCCGGTGATCAGCGCCCGGTCCATGCCCTCGGGTGCGACAGAGAGGTACGTCAACGTGCAGAAACCGCCAAAGCTCTGACCGAACACCGTCCAGGGCGCCCCGACCAGTTGGCGGCGGATCAGCTCGGCGTCGGCAACAATCGAGTCGGCCCGGAAGTGGGCTAGATACTCGGCCTGCGCGGCGGCGTCGCCGCGCAGCGGAAGGGTCGCGGCATCCGCTGGGGTGGAACGGCCGGTGCCGCGCTGATCCAGCATCAGGATCCTGAAGTGTTGGGCCGCTGCCTTCATCCAGCCGCCCAGCTGCGTGACCCGGCTGCCCCGGCCGCCAGGTCCGCCCTGCAGGAACAGGAGCCAGGGCAGGTCGGCCGTGGCGTCGTCGTCGTAATCCAGCGAACTGTATTCGCGGGCAAAGACGGTGATGGTTTCGCCGTCGGACGTCCGATGGTCCAGGGGAACAGTGAAGTGGTGGCCGGTGGTGCGTGTGCCGTGCATCAGGTGGGTTGACCCGCGGCGGTGGGGGACGACGACGTCGTCGGCTGGCTGGCCGCTCATGTGGCGGTTCCGTTGGCTACAGCGGTGAGGGCGGGACCGGTGAGGCGGTAGGTGGTCCACTCGTCCTGCGGGAAGGCACCGAGGCTGTCGTAGAAGCTGATCGAGGGTTCGTTCCAGTTCAGGACAGACCACTCGACCCGGGCGTAGCCGCGTTCCGCGGCGATGCGTGCGAGGTTCTGCAGGAGTGCTTTGCCGTGGCCTTCGCCCCGGGCATCGGGGCGGACGTACAGGTCCTCCAAATAAATGCCGTTGACACCCTCCCAGGTGGAGTAGTTCAGGAACCAGAGGGCAAAGCCCTGGATGGCGTCGTCGGACTCGGCGACCTGCGCGAAGACGCTAGGCGCGGGTCCAAAGAGGGCCTGATGCAGCTGTTCCGGAGTGTTCCTGACGGCGTCAGGTTCCTTCTCGTAGATGGCGAGGTCGTGGATGAGCTGGAGGATGGTGGCTACATCAGCCGGGCGGGCGTCGCGAATAGTCATGCACTCAACCCTATCGATTCCAGCCCCGCCAGAGGGTAACTGTGCGAGTCTGGACGTCCCCGGCCTGTCGGGCAGCCCCAATGTGCCTAGCGGCTCCACCCGACTAGGGCGCCCCGGCTAGGGGGCTCCGACGCCGGTCACGGTGACCACGGCTGAGCCGGCCTCGTCGGAAGCGGCCAGGTCAATGACCGCGTTGATGCCCCAGTCATGGTTGCCGAACGGGTCCTTGAAGATCTGCCGGACCTTCCAGCTGCCAGGCACTTTCTCGATGATCAGCAGCGCGGGCCCGCGGGCCTCTGGCCCGTCGTCGATGTCCTCGTAGTCACCAAAGTAGCCGTCAAGGGCCTCCGTCCAGCGGTCCGCATCCCACCCGGATCCGCCATCCAACGCGCCAAGAGCGACATCGTCCTCGTCGGCGAAAAGTTTGACCCGCTGGAACATCTCGTTGCGGACCATCACGCGGAATGCCCGTTCATTCGAGGTGACCGAATCCGGTTCCGGTGGCAGCTCGAGCGCGTCGCCGCCGTCGGCTCGCCCACCAGCAGCCAGGAGTTCCCATTCCTCGAGGAGGCTCGAATCGACCTGGCGGATCAGTTCGCCGAGCCACTCGATGATGTCGGTGAGGTCCTCCCGCAGCGCCTCGGTCGGTACGGTCTGGCGCAATGCCTTGTAGCAGTCGGCAAGGTAGCGCAGCAGAATGCCCTCGGACCGGGTGAGGGAGTAGTAGGCAATGTACTCGCCGAAGTTCATGGCCCGCTCGTACATGTCCCGGACCACAGACTTGGGAGTCAGCTCGAAGTCGCCAAGCCAGGGAGCGCCACTGCGGTAGACATCGAAAGCCTGGAACAGGAGTTCGGCCATCGGTTGCGGATAGGTGACTTCCTCGAGGAGCGCCATCCGCTGGTCATAGTCGACACCGTCGGCCTTCATGGCCCCGATCGCCTCGCCGCGCGCCTTCTTCTCCTGGGCGTTCAGGACCTGGCGGGGCTTCTCCAGCGTCGCCTCGATCACCGACACGACGTCGAGCGCGTAGGTGGGGCTTTCCGGGTCGAGCAGCTCCAGGCTGGCCAGCGCGAACGGGGACAGCGGCTGGTTCAACGCGAAGTTGGCCTGCAGATGCACCTTGAGACGAATGGAGCGCCCGTCGGCGTCGGGCTCGGGCAGCCGCTCGACAATACCCGCTGTAACCAACGACCGGTAGATACCGATGGCCTTGCGGGTCAGCTGCAGCTGGGAGGCCCGGGTCTCGTGGTTCTCGTTGAGCAGCCGCTGCGCCGCGAAGAACGGGTTCCCAGGCCGCTCCAACAGGTTGAGGAGCATCGAGTGGCTGACAGCGAAGCTTGAGCTGAGCGCCTCGGGTGTTCCCGCGGCCAGACGTTCGTAGGTTGGCTTACCCCACGACACAAACCCGGTGGGCGGTTTCTTCCTGACTACCTGGCGGAGCTTCTTCTGGTCATCGCCGAACTTCCCGACGGCTTTCGCCATGGCCCTCGTGTTCTCGACCACATGATCGGGTGCCTGCACGACGACGGTCCCCGCCGTGTCATAGCCGGCCCGCCCCGCCCGACCCGCGATCTGGTGGAACTCGCGGGCGTTGAGCAGCCGGGTGCGGACGCCGTCGTACTTGCTCAGTGCGGTCAACAGCACCGTGCGGATGGGGACGTTGATCCCGACGCCGAGGGTGTCGGTGCCGCAGATGACCTTGAGCAGTCCCGCCTGGGCGAGCTGCTCCACCAGCCGGCGGTACTTGGGGAGCATCCCCGCATGGTGAACGCCGATGCCGTGCCGGACCAGTCGGTTGAGGGTCTTGCCGAACCCGGAGGAGAACCGGAAGGTCGCGATCAGGTCGGCGATTCTGTCCTTTTCCTCCCGGGAACAGACGTTCACGCTCATCAGGTTCTGGGCGCGTTCGATCGCTTCGGCCTGGCTGAAGTGCACCACATATACCGGCGCCTGCCGGGTGCTGAGCAGCTCCTCCAGGGATTCCTGGACGGTGGTCTCCACATAGTAGAAGTGCAGCGGGATGGGACGTTCGGCGCTGCTGATCGTGGTGCTGGTGCGGCCGGTACGTTCGGTCAGCTCATCCTCAAAGCGGGTCATGTCGCCGAGGGTTGCCGACATCAGAAGGAACTGGGCCTGGGGGAGTTCGAGGAGGGGCACCTGCCAGGCCCAGCCGCGCTGCGGATCGGAGTAGAAGTGGAACTCGTCCATGATGACGGTGCCGACGTCGGCCTGCGCACCTTCACGGAGGGCGATGTTCGCGAGGATTTCCGCCGTGCAGCAGATGATCGGTGCGTCCTGGTTGACCCCTGAATCACCGGTGATCATGCCGACGTTCTCGGCCCCGAACGTCTCGCAGAGGGCGAAGAACTTCTCGGACACGAGCGCCTTGATCGGCGCCGTGTAGTAGCTGCGCTTCCCGCGGGCGATGGCGTCGAAGTGCGCGGCGACGGCCACCAATGACTTCCCCGATCCGGTGGGCGTCGCGAGGATCACGTTGTTACCGGAGACCAGCTCCAGCACAGCCTCGTCCTGCGCCGGGTACAGGTTCATCCCCTCGCTGGTCGTCCACTCGAGGAACGCGCTGTAAACGTCGTCGGGCTGATCCGTGCCTGCGGGGAGGTGTTCCTGAATTCTCATAGGACTCCAGCCTATCCGTTGCCGCCATAACGGGGGCGCTGGCTGGCCCGTTATGGCTGGCCGATACGCTGGAGGCATGCGATGGGATCCCACACAATACTCACTGTTCTCCGATCACCGCGGCCGGCCGTTCCTCGACCTGGTCGGTCGGATCAAGCATGCCGATCCGCGGGTCGTCGTCGACCTCGGCTGCGGGCCGGGGGACCTCACCCGGCTGCTGGCCGAACGCTGGCCCGACGCTGGGGTGCTGGGGATCGACTCGTCGGCCGACATGGTGCGGGGAGCCAACGACCAATCCGATCCGCCGCCGAACCTGCGCTTCGAGACCGGCGATATCCGGAACTTCTCACCCGCTGACGACGTCGACGTCGTCGTCACCAACGCCGTCCTGCAGTGGGTGCCCGGTCAGGCCGAGCTCGTGCAGAAGTGGGCACGGGCGCTTCGCCCAGGTGCCTGGCTGGCCCTGCAGGTTCCCGGGAACTTCGGATCGGCGGCGCACACCCTGATGCGCGAACTGGCCGGATCGAACGCCTGGCGGGAAAGGCTCGGGGGAGTGCTGAGGCATACCGACGTCGTGTCGGAGCCAGAGGAGTACCTCCGGATGCTCAGCGGAGCGGGGATGACCGCAGACGTCTGGGAGACTACCTACCAGCATGTCCTCGCAGGACCAGATCCGGTCCTGCAATGGCTCAAGGGCACCGGATTGCGCCCGGTGCTGCACGCGCTGTCGGACGACGACGCCGCAGCCTTCGTCGACCAGTACACCGCCCTGCTGCGCGGGGCCTACCCCGAGGAACCGTGGGGGACAGTCTTCGGGTTCCGACGGATTTTCGCCGTCGGCGTCAAGAACCCAGAGAACTAGGCTTACCCCGGGACCGACTCCACCGGTCGGCCGCTTCGGAGCGGACTCTAGGGTTTGGCCTTCAAGGTCTGGCCGATAGTTCGTGCAGCAGTGGTGGGTCTTGTCACTGTCTTGTGCAGTTGTGGTGGGTCGGAGTGCGTGCCACCCGCCACAACTGCACGAATGATCGGGGCGGTCGAACCGCGCGGGCCGATCACCCGCCACAACTGCGCATAAGTCAAGCCGTGCTACCAGCCGCGGGCCCGCCACTCGTCAAGGTGCGGCCGTTCGGCTCCGAGGGTGGTGCCCTTCCCATGGCCGGGATGCACGATGGTGTCGTCCGGCAGATAGTCGAAGATTCGCTCGGACACATCCTTGAGTAGCGACTCAAACCGGGCGGCGTCCCCCTGGGTATTGCCGATGCCGCCGGGGAAGAGCGAATCCCCAGTGAACAGGTGCGCGGGACCGTGCGGGTCGCGGTACAGCAGGGCGACGCTCCCCGGTGTGTGTCCACGCAGCTTGATGGCTTCGAGGTCGAAGCCAGCAAAGTTGCCGATATCGCCGTGATCGAGGGATACGTCGGTAGCCACTGCGATATCCGGGACGTCCTCGGTTCCGGCGGCGGTCCGCGCCTTCGTCTGCCCGACGACGTCGGCCAACGCCCGAACATGATCCCAGTGCGAGTGGGTGGTGACAATCAGAGCCAGCTTCGGTTCAGCAGCGGTGTCTGCCGCGCTGTCGGCAAGGAGCGCCATGATGGCGGGAGCGTCATCGGCGGCGTCAATCAGCACCTGTGCGCCCGTGGCTTTCGAGGTCAGCAGGTAGACGTTGTTGTCCATTTCGCTGACCGAGATTGAGCGGATGGTCAGATCCTGAAGAGTATGCATGAATCCAGTCTAGGCACGCCGGTAAACGGGCAGGACTTTCGGGGCACAGGGCTGCATGGAACAATATGGGCAGCAGCGGTCCGCCCGGGGAGATGACCGGATAACAGTGATGAGAGACCGAGAACGGGAAGGCCCCAGTGAATCCAGGCGCAACAGGCAGCTCCGATGTCACCAGTTGGCTTCGCCTCGACCAGGCAAGCTCGGTTCCCCCGTATGAACAACTTCGCGTCCAGATTCTGGACGCCGCGAATGACGGATCGCTTCCCGTCGGGACCCGCCTGCCACCCGTCCGTACCCTGGCCGGGCACCTCGGAGTAGCAGTCAACACCGTCGCGCGGGCCTACCGCGAACTGGAGCAGGCAAACATCGTGGTCACCCGCTCCAGGGCCGGAACCGTTGTCGCGGCAGCCGGGGACGAAGCCCGCCAGCGAGCCGCCGAAGCTGCCGACGGCTACGCCGACGTGATCAAAGCCAATGGCCTTACCGAGGAAGAGGCCGTTGCCTATCTCCGGGCCGCTCTGCGCCGTCGGTGAACATCGAGGGCCAACGCGCCGACGACACGCGGAAAACCAGTCGATCGAATATGTATTCGAACACTGTTTGAATTAGAGTTATTGGGTGTCTATTGCAACTTCGCTCGAATCTGAGTTTTCCGACCCCACAGTGTCGCAGGATCTTTCGCGTCTGATCGTCAAGGGAGCGCGCGAGCACAACCTGCGCAACGTTGACCTCGACCTGCCCCGTGACGCGATGATCGTCTTCACCGGGCTCTCCGGGTCGGGGAAGTCCTCCCTCGCGTTCGACACGATCTTCGCTGAAGGTCAGCGGCGCTACGTCGAATCCCTGTCGGCCTACGCCAGGCAGTTCCTGGGTCAGGTGGATAAACCCGACGTTGATTTCATTGAGGGCCTCTCGCCTGCGGTGTCGATCGACCAGAAGTCGACCAACAAGAACCCCCGGTCGACAGTGGGCACCATCACCGAGATCTACGACTACATGCGCCTTCTCTGGGCCCGCGTGGGACGCCCCCACTGCCCCACCTGTGGCGAACCGGTTGCCAAGCAAACCCCGCAGCAGATCGTCGACCAGCTGCTTGAACTCGAAGAGGGCACCCGATTCCAGGTTCTCGCCCCAGTGGTGCGAGGCCGCAAGGGTGAATTCGTCGACCTGTTCCAGGAGCTGACGGCCAAAGGCTACGCCCGCGCCCGTGTCGATGGGGACGTTATCCAGCTGTCCGATCCGCCCAAACTCGGCAAACAGTTCAAGCACACCATCGAAGTGATTGTCGACCGGCTGGTGGTCAAGGAAGGCATCAGCCAGCGCCTCACCGACTCGGTGGAAACGGCGCTCAAGCTGGCCGACGGTCGGGTCCTCGCCGATTTCGTTGACCTTCCCGAAAAAGACAGCAAACGCGTCAGAGCATTCTCCGAGCATTTGGCCTGCCCCAACGAGCACCCGCTCGCCATCGATGAAATCGAACCACGCTCGTTCTCCTTCAACAACCCCTTCGGTGCGTGCCCCGCCTGCACCGGGATCGGCACCAAGCTTGAGGTTGACGAGGAACTGGTCGTCCCCAACCCGGATCTGAGCCTGGCGGAAGGGGCCATCGCCCCCTGGTCGCTGGGCACCGCAACCCTCGAGTACTGGACCCGGCTACTTGAAGGTCTGTCGAAAGAACTGAACTTCAAGATGGACGTGCCCTGGCACAAATTGCCGGACCGGGCGCGGGAAGCAGCCCTGTACGGCAAGGACCACAAGGTGGTGGTGCAGTACAAGAACAGGTTCGGCCGGGAGCGCAAGTACAGCACGGGTTTCGAAGGCGCCGTGCAGTACATCCACCGCAAGCACCTCGAAACCGAGTCTGACCATGCACGCGACCGCTACGAGGAGTACATGCGGCAGATCCCGTGCCCCGCGTGTGGCGGAGCCCGGCTGAACCCGGCCTCACTCTCGGTCCTGATCAACGGCAAATCCATCGCGTCGGTCGCCGCCATGCCGATGCGCGACTGCAGCGACTTCCTTAACAATCTGGTGCTCACGGGCCGTGAAGCCCAGATTGCCAGCCAGGTCCTCAAGGAAATTCAGGCACGGCTCCAGTTCCTGCTCGACGTCGGACTCGAGTACCTGAACCTCGAACGCGCTTCCGGGACCCTATCCGGCGGAGAGGCCCAGCGGATCCGGCTGGCGACCCAGATCGGTTCAGGTCTCGTGGGCGTGCTGTACGTTCTCGATGAACCGTCGATCGGGCTGCATCAGCGCGACAACCGACGGCTGATCGAGACGCTCGCCCGCCTCCGTAACCTCGGCAACACCCTGATCGTTGTGGAGCACGACGAGGACACCATCCAGGAAGCGGACTGGATCGTTGACATCGGCCCCGGCGCTGGCGAGCATGGCGGCGAGGTGGTCCACTCGGGTCTGCTCGAAGACCTCCTCACCAATGAGCGTTCCATCACCGGTGACTATCTCTCCGGTCGGCGGAAAATCGAGATCCCGAAGAAGCGCCGAAAGATCGACAAGTCCCGGCAGCTCAAGGTGGTCGGTGCACGTGAACATAACCTGACCTCCTTCGACATTGCCTTCCCGCTGGGCGTGCTGACCGCCGTGACCGGTGTCAGCGGATCCGGGAAGTCGACCCTGGTCAACGAGATCCTCTACAAGGTCCTCGCCAACAAGCTGAACGGTGCCAAGCAGGTTGCGGGCCGCCACAAGCGGATCGACGGGCTGGAGCACCTCGACAAAGTGGTCCACGTCGACCAGAGCCCCATCGGCCGGACCCCGCGCTCCAACCCCGCCACCTACACCGGGGTGTTCGACAACATCCGGAAGCTGTTTGCCGAGACCACCGAGGCGAAGGTTCGAGGGTACCTCCCCGGCCGGTTCTCGTTCAACGTGAAGGGCGGCCGCTGCGAAGCGTGCTCCGGTGACGGCACCCTGAAGATCGAAATGAACTTCCTGCCCGACGTGTACGTGCCGTGCGAGGTCTGCCACGGTCAGCGCTACAACCGGGAAACGCTCGAAGTTCACTACAAGGGCAAGACCATTGCCGATGTGCTGAACATGCCGATCGAGGAGGGGGCCGAGTTCTTCGCGGCGTTCAGCCCGATCGCACGGCACCTCAACACGCTCGTCGAAGTGGGGCTTGGCTACGTCCGGCTGGGTCAGCCGGCCACCACGTTGTCCGGGGGAGAGGCGCAGCGTGTGAAACTGGCCAGCGAGCTGCAGAAGCGGTCCAACGGTCGCAGTATCTACGTGCTTGACGAGCCGACCACTGGTCTGCACTTCGAGGACATCCGAAAGCTGCTGCTCGTTCTGCAGGGACTGGTGGACAAGGGCAACACAGTGATCACCATCGAACACAACCTCGATGTCATCAAGAGCGCCGATTGGGTCATCGACCTGGGGCCCGACGGCGGATCCGGCGGCGGCCAGATCATTGCCACCGGCACCCCCGAGCAGGTCGCCAAGTCGACGAAGAGCTACACCGGGACCTTCCTCGCAGAGACACTCGGACGATAGGTAGCGTCCGATATATTCCATGCAAGGAATGCAGTTTTCTGCTGGGCACCGGCTGTGGGAAACTTGGCCGGTGATGAACTACCGCCTGCTCGTGCTCTTTGACCTGGATGGAACCCTCGTCGACCCCGCAGGCGCCATCACCGGGGGGATTATCGGGTCACTGGAAGCCCATGGGCTACCCCTGCCGTCCGAAGACATGCTGCGGAAGATGGTTGGTCCACCACTCGTGACGTCCCTGCGGAAGATCGCAGGGGTGAACGAGAGCCAACTGGGGTCGGTGATCGCACACTACCGGGCGGGCTACCGCACCGAAGGGATGGCCGCCAGCCGGCCCTACCCCGGCGTCATCGGTGTGGTGGAAACGCTGCGGGCTGCTGGCCATCTGGTTGCTGTGGCGACCCAGAAACCACAGGGTCTTGCCCGGGAGCTCCTCGGCGTACAACAGATGGCCGGCCTGTTCCACTCCGTGCATGGATCTGCCGATGAGGAGCAGTCACCTGGCCCTGAGGGAAAGACCCCCATCATCGCCGAAGCCCTGGCCCGGTATGAGGGCAGGTACGACGGCGCTGTCATGATCGGTGACCGGTCCCACGACATCTCCGGAGCGGTCGAGAATGGGTTGGACTGTATTCCGGTGACCTGGGGGTTCGGATCAGCCGAAGAGTTCAGTGTGCCGGGCGCCACCACGCCAGCCAGCACCGCCGACGCGCTGCTGGAACTGATCCTGAAAAGGGTGCCGCAGGGGGTGGGGCATGGGAATCTATGACCTCACCCGGAGCAGCACCCGCGGACTGATCGCCGGTCTCTGTCGGCCCACCGTCGAGGGCCTGGACCAGGTGCCAGCCGAGGGGCCATTGATTGTCGCGGCCAACCACCTGTCCTTCCTGGACAGCGTGCTAATCCAGGCGCTCATGCCCCGCCCGGTCGCCTTCTTCGCCAAAGCCGAGTACTTCACTGGCCGCGGAATCAAAGGCAAAGCCATGCGCTCCTTCTTTGAAGGAGTCGGCTCCATCCCGGTTGAGCGCGGGCAGCAGGCAGCAAGTGTCCAGGCGCTGAAAACCCTCCACGAGCTGCTGGAAAGCGGCAACGGGATAGGTATCTACCCGGAGGGGACCCGGTCCCGGGACGGACTCCTGTACCGGGGGCGGACCGGTGTCGGCTGGCTCGCCCTCACCACCGGCGCGCCGGTGCTACCCGTGGGGCTGATCGGTACCGAGAATCTGCAGCCGGCAGGCCAGAAACGTATCAAGCCCCAACACTTCACCATGAGGATCGGCACCCCCCTGTACTTTGAAAAGACCGGCCCCGGACACTCCCTGCCCGCCCGCCGGCAGGTCACCGACACCATCATGGACTCAATCGCGGCGTTGAGCGGTCAGCAGCGTTCCACCAGCTACAACCAGAGTCCGGTGCTTGAATAATGGCCGATCCCCGCAGCTACCGCCCCCAGACCGGTGAGATTCCGGTGGACCCGGGCGTCTACCGGTTCCGTGACGAACACTCCCGGGTGGTCTACGTTGGCAAGGCCAAGAACCTCCGCTCCCGGCTGAACTCCTACTTCGCCAACCCGCAGGGCCTGCTGCCCAGGACCAGGGCAATGGTGTTCACTGCCGCGAGCGTGGAATGGACCGTGGTCGGCAGCGAGCTCGAAGCACTCCAGCTGGAGTACACCTGGATCAAAGAGTTCAACCCCCGGTTCAACGTCATGTTCCGTGACGACAAGTCCTACCCCTACCTGGCCGTCACGATGGGGGAGAAGTATCCCCGGGTCCAGGTCATGCGGGGCGACCGCAGGAAGGACACCCGATATTTCGGACCGTTCTACCCGGCGAAGGCAATCCGGGAAACCGTTGACACCCTCCTGCGCGTCTTTCCGGTCCGAACCTGCAGCAGCGGCGTGTTCAAGCGTGCCGAGCGCACCGGCCGCCCCTGTCTGCTCGGGTATATCGACAAGTGCTCGGCCCCCTGTGTCGGGCGAATCAGTCCCGAGGAGCACCGCGACCTTGCGGCACAGTTCTGCGACTTCATGGGCGGTCAGGCCACCCGGTTCATCGTGGACCTGGAGAAGCGGATGGCCGCCGCCGTCGCCGAGCTCGATTACGAATCCGCAGCAAGGACCCGGGACGACATTGCCGCCCTGAAGCGGGTGTTCGAGCGCAACACGGTGGTCCTATCCGAGGACACCGACGCCGACATCTTCGCTCTGAAGGAGGACGAGCTTGAGGCCGCCGTCCAGGTTTTCCATGTGCGCGGCGGCAGGATCCGCGGTCAGCGCGGCTGGATGGTGGAGAAGGTCGAGGACATGGGCACCGCCGACCTGGTGGAGCACCTGCTGCAGCAGGTCTACGGCGACGGCAGCAGCAGCAACAACCAGATCCCCCGCGAGGTGCTGGTCCCCGAGCTGCCCAGCAACGCCGAAGAGATGTCGGTCTGGCTCACCGGCCTCCGCGGTGCCCGGGTAGACCTGAGGGTTCCCCGCCGCGGTGACAAGGCCACCCTGCTCGGTACCGTGGAGCAGAACGCTGCCGACGCCCTCCGACTCCACAAGAGCCGACGGGCAGGTGACCTCACCACGCGCTCCGCGGCCCTTCAGGAACTCCAGGAGGCCCTCGACCTGCCGCAACCGCTGATGCGGATCGAATGTTTCGACATTTCCCACGTGCAGGGCACCAACGTGGTCGCGTCGATGGTCGTCGTCGAGGACGGGCTGCCCCGCAAAGCCGATTACCGCAGGTTCTCCATCACCGGCGACGCCGCCCGCGACGACACTGCCTCGATGTATGACGTGATCCAGCGCCGCTTCCGCAACTACCTCGCCGAGAAAACCGGCCCGGTGCCGCAGGGCATGAACCCGGACGGCGCCGACGGCGGTGGCAACGGCGGCAACACCAACGACGGCACGGCCACCGTGCCACTCGCCGACACCACCACTGCCACGACCCGACAGAAGTTCGCCTACCCACCGAACCTGGTGGTAGTCGACGGCGGCCAGCCGCAGGTCCATGCAGCCGCCCGGGCGTTGAAGGACCTGGGCATCGACGACGTTTTCGTGATCGGGTTGGCTAAGCGTCTTGAGGAAGTCTGGCTGCCTGACAGCGACTTCCCGGTGATCCTGCCCCGCGCCTCGGAGGGCCTGTTCCTGCTGCAACGCATCCGCGACGAGGCGCACCGATTCGCTATTGCCTTCCACCGGCAGAAACGTGGCAAGTCCATGACCGCTTCAGCACTTGACTCGGTGCCCGGCCTCGGCCCGTCGAAGAAGAAGGCGCTGCTGGCGCACTTTGGGTCGGTCAAAAAAATCCGCTCGGCCTCCCTTGAGGAGCTGCAAGCGGTGCCCGGAGTGGGGCCATCCCTTGCCGAGACACTGCAGCGCACTCTCGCGATGGCCACCACCGACGGCGCGGCGGCGGCGGTCGCACCAGCGGTGAATATGGCCACCGGCGAAATCCTCGATTCTTAGTTAGGGTAGAGGGTGGGGAACACCTGTTTGAGCCATGATCAACAGCCAGGATGGAAACACGCAATGACTCAGGGCGACGACAGCCTTACTCCGATCAAGCCCGAAGAATCGGAGCTGCTGGTGGTGACCGGAATGTCCGGCGCTGGCAGGAGCACTGCCGCCAACGCGTTGGAGGATCACGGCTGGTACGTGGTGGAGAATCTTCCGCCACAGATGTTGAGCACCCTGACCGAACTTGTCGCGCGGATGCCGCAGTCCATTCCCAAGCTCGCCGTCGTCGTCGACGTGCGCAGCCAGGAACTGTTCCATGACATCCGCAGCTCACTGGAGGCGCTGCGCACCTCAGGCGTCAACTACCGGGTCCTCTTTCTGGACGCCGCCGATGACACGCTGGTCCGCCGTTTCGAACAGGGCCGCCGCCCCCACCCTCTTCAGGACGAGGGACGGATCCTCGATGGGATCGCCGCCGAACGTGAGGTGCTCAAGCAGCTCCGGGAAGCGTCCGACCTGGTCGTTGACACGTCGGAACTGAACGTGCACGCCCTCGCCACCACGATCACCGAGCTGTTTTCCGAGTCCGGCCCGATCGTCCTGCGCATCAATGTGATGAGCTTTGGTTTCAAATACGGTCTGCCCGTTGACGCCAACTATGTGGCCGATGTGAGGTTCATTCCGAATCCGCACTGGGTGCCCGCGCTCAGGCCCCAGACCGGTCTCGACCAGCCCGTCAGCGATTATGTGCTGGGCGCCACCGGCGCAGCGGACTTCGTGGACCGGTATGTCCACGCCCTCGAACCAGTCCTCGAAGGCTACCGGCGCGAGAACAAGCACTACGCCACGATCGCCATCGGCTGCACCGGCGGAAAGCACCGGTCGGTGGCCGTGACCGAAGAGATCGCCAAACGGCTGGCGCAGCAGCCACGGCTGCAGGTCACCGCCCACCACCGCGATCTTGGTAGGGAATAGTGGCCCTGCTCACCGGGTCCCTTCCCATGCTGCCGGCAGCGGCAGCCAACCGACGTGGGTCGGGTCCGCAGGAGAACGCCCCCTCGGTGGTCGCCCTCGGCGGCGGCCATGGGCTGTCGTCGTCGCTCTCGGCACTCCGCCTGCTCACCTCGGAACTCACCGCGGTGGTCACAGTGGCCGACGACGGCGGCTCCTCCGGCAAGCTGCGCGAGGAACTGGGGGTTCTTCCGCCCGGTGATCTCCGGATGGCGCTGGCCGCCCTCTGCGATGACACTGACTGGGGGCGAACCTGGCGGGACGTGATGCAGCACCGGTTCACGTCCAAGCAGGGCGCCGATGGGTCACTCGACAACCATGCTCTGGGCAACCTGCTGATCGTCACCCTGTGGGAACTTCTCGGGGACCCCGTCGCCGGCCTGCAGTGGGCTGGTGCGCTCCTCGGAGCCCGGGGACGTGTCTTGCCGATGGCGAGCGTGCCGCTGACCATCGAAGGCGATGTGCTCTCGGAGGTGGACGGTGTCCTGCGGATGCGCACCGTCAGCGGCCAGTCCCAGCTGGCGGTGGCGGGCAGTGCCGGGAACGTCAACAATGTCCGGCTGCTCCCCGCCGGAGCACCAGCCTGCGTTGACGCGCTCACCGCAGTGGAACTGGCCGACTGGGTCATTCTCGGGCCCGGCTCCTGGTACACCTCAGTCCTCCCACACCTGCTCCTGCCCGAGCTTCGGGAAGCCCTGTGCAGCACCACGGCCAAGCGGTGCCTGACCATGAATCTCAGCAACGAGACCAAGGAAACAGTCGGCATGTCAGCGGTGGACCACCTGGAGGTCATCAGGCGCTACGCCCCCGAGTTCACGGTCGACGTTGTCATCGCGGACCCTACGGTCATCGGCAACCGCGACGAGTTCGTGGCCGCCGTCGCCGAGATGGGAGGCCGTGCCGTGTTGGGTAAGGTAGGTTCTTCAACGGGCAAACCTGTTCATGATCCCTTGCGTCTCGCGACGGCGTTTCATGACATGTTTGGCGAAAACTAATCGATCTGAGGTTGTATCTGTGGCGCTGACTGCGGACGTAAAAGAGGAGCTGTCGCACCTCTCTGTCAAGAAGTCATCGGTTCGCAAAGCCGAGGTGTCTGCCCTGCTGCGTTTCGCCGGTGGCCTGCACATCATCTCTGGCCGGATTGTCATCGAGGCCGAGGTTGACCTCGCATCCACGGCCCGGCGGCTGCGCACCACGATCGCCGAGGTGTATGGGCACAACAGTGAGATCATCGTTGTCTCCGGGGGTGGCCTGCGTCGCGGCAACCGGTATGTGGTCCGGGTGGTGCGCGACGGCGAATCCCTCGCCCGGCAAACCGGTCTGCTCGACAACCGTGGCCGCCCGGTGCGTGGTCTGCCCTCGGCCGTCGTCAACGGGTCAACCGCCGACGCCGAAGCGGTCTGGCGGGGCGCGTTCCTGGCGCACGGGTCGCTCACCGAACCGGGCCGCTCCTCCTCCCTGGAGGTCACCTGCCCTGGCCCCGAGTCCGCGCTGGCCCTGGTGGGTGCCGCACGCCGCCTGGGCATCGCTGCCAAGGCACGCGAGGTCAGGGGAGTGGACCGTGTGGTGATCCGCGACGGGGACACCATCGCCGCCCTGCTGACCCGGATGGGCGCCCACGACGCCCTCATGGTCTGGGAGGAGCGCCGGATGCGCAAGGAAGTCCGAGCCACCGCCAACCGCCTGGCGAACTTCGACGACGCCAACCTGCGGCGGTCAGCGCAGGCGGCGGTCGCAGCAGGCGCACGGGTTGAACGCGCCCTGGAGATCCTCGGCGAGGGGGTGCCAGATCACCTCAAGTACGCCGGTGAGCTGCGGGTGGCCCACAAGCAGGCCAGCCTCGACGAACTGGGCTCCCTGGCCAACCCACCGATGACCAAGGACGCGATCGCCGGGCGTATCCGCCGGCTGCTCGCCATGGCCGACAAGCGTGCCATAGAGATTGGAATACCGGGAACCGAGGCTAATGTGACAGCCGACATGTTGGACGAGTGAATCTCTGCATAGGATGGAAGAGGCACGGGAATACCACCGGCTACGGCGGGGTTCCCTGCACTATTGAACAAACTACGGTGTCTGACCGGCTGCGGTGCCAAATCACCAGCTGTGTCGGACCGACCTGGAGGAATTCGTGAGCGAGTACGTACTGCCCGAACTGAACTACGACTATGCTGCCCTGGAGCCGCACATCTCCGCACGCATCATGGAGCTCCACCACAGCAAGCACCACGCTGCCTATGTCAAGGGCGCCAACGACGCCATGGCCCAGCTGGCCGAGGCCCGCGAAAAGGGTGACTTCGGCAACATCTCGAAGCTCTCCAAGGACCTCGCTTTCCACACTGGCGGCCACATCAACCACTCAGTCTTCTGGAACAATCTGTCCCCAGACGGCGGCGACTCTCCCGAGGGTGAGCTTGCCGCAGCCATCGACGACGCCTTCGGCTCGTTTGACAAGTTCCGCGCCCAGTTCAGCGCCGCCGCCCTCGCCCTGCAGGGCTCCGGGTGGGCGTTCCTCGCCTACGAGCCCATCGGTGGCAACCTGGTTATCGAGCAGCTCTACGATCAGCAGGGCAACGTGGCGGTAGGCACCACCCCGCTGCTGATGCTGGACATGTGGGAGCACGCCTTCTACCTGGACTACGTCAACGTCAAGGCTGACTACGTCAAGGCTTTCTGGAACATTGTGAACTGGGCCGACGTCGCCAAGCGCTTCGCCGCAGCCCGCACCTCGGCCACCTCGCTGATCGTCGTCGGCTAGTCACACCAGGCACAGCGCCCTCTGGGGCGTACCCGGGACGCCGCCCCCGCGGCGGCGTCCCGGACCCCACCCGCAACACAGTTCAAGGAGATAGAACGAATGACTACTCGTGTAGGAATCAACGGCTTTGGTCGAATCGGGCGCAATTTCTTCCGCGCCGCACTAGAGCAGGGTGCTGACCTGGAAATCGTTGCCGTCAACGACCTGACCAGCCCCGAGGCCCTGGCCCACCTGTTGAAGTATGACTCCGTCACGGGTCGTCTGGCAGCGACGGTCGAGGTCAAGGACGGCAACATCGTGGTGGACGGCAAGTCCATCAAGGTTCTCGCTGAGCGCGACCCCGCCAGCCTGCCCTGGAAAGACCTCGGCGTGGACATCGTCATCGAGTCCACCGGGTTCTTCACCAAGGCATCGGACGCGCAGAAGCACATCGACGCCGGCGCCAAGAAGGTCATCATTTCGGCTCCAGCCACCGATGAGGACTTTACTGTTGTCCTGGGCGTCAACGACGACCAGTACGATCCCGAGAACCACAACATCATCTCCAACGCTTCCTGCACCACCAACTGCCTCGGGCCGCTGGCCAAGGTACTCAACGACAGCTTCGGCGTCGAGCGTGGCCTGATGACCACCATCCACGCCTACACCGCAGACCAGAACCTGCAGGACGGTCCCCACAAGGACCTGCGCCGCGCCCGCGCCGCAGCCCTGAACATGGTGCCCACCTCCACCGGTGCTGCCAAGGCCATCGGCCTGGTGCTGCCGGAACTGAAGGGCAAGCTGGACGGCTACGCCATCCGCGTTCCGGTCCCCACCGGCTCTGCCACCGACCTGACGGTCACGGTGTCCCGCGAGGTCACGGTCGAGGAAGTCAACGCCGCGTTCAAGGCAGCCGCCTCGGAGGGCAAGATGAAGGGCTACCTCACCTACACGGACGCGCCGATCGTGTCGTCGGACATCGTGGGCGATCCGTCGTCCTCCATCTTCGACTCGGGCCTGACCAAGGTCATCGGCAACCAGGTGAAGGTCGTGGGCTGGTACGACAACGAGTGGGGCTACTCCAGCCGCCTCGTTGACCTGACCGGCATCGTCGCCTCCAAGCTCTCCTAGCACCGAAGGACCGAAGTGGCCTCCTCCCTTGATGATCTCCTGCAGCTTGGCGTCCGTGGACGCACCGTCCTGGTCCGGTCGGACCTGAACGTCCCTCTCGACACCTCGGGGTCCGCCCCGCGGGTAACCGATGATGGCCGGCTCAAAGCGTCCCTGCCGGTGCTGCAGAAACTCACCCAGGAGGGGGCCGCGGTGATCGTGATGGCCCATCTGGGACGCCCGAAGGGTGCACCCGATGAGCGGTATTCGCTGAAGCCAGCGGTCGATCGGCTGGCCGACCTGGCGGACTTCCCGGTCACGCTCGCCGCGGACACCACGGGGGAGGACGCCAGGGCACAGGCCGCAGGGCTGGCCCCCGGCAGCGTCCTGGTGCTGGAGAACGTGCGGTTCGACGCCCGGGAGACCAGCAAGGACGACGCCGAACGGCAGGCGTTCGCCGCCGAACTGGCAGCGCTCACCGGCGACAGCGGTGCCTACGTGAACGACGCGTTCGGCGCCGTACACCGGAAGCACGCCAGCGTCTATGACATTGCGGCGCTCCTCCCGTCCTACCAGGGCGATCTGGTGAAGACCGAGGTGGACGTGCTGCAGCGTCTCACCGGGGAACCGGTAGCCCCGTTCGTCGTGGTGCTGGGCGGTTCCAAGGTGTCCGACAAGCTCGCGGTGATTGAGAATCTCCTGGGCACCGCGGACCGCATCCTCGTCGGCGGTGGCATGGTGTTCACCTTCCTCGCTGCGCAGGGCCACAAGGTGGGAGCCAGCCTTCTCGAGGACGACCAGCTCGACGTCGTCAGGAGCTACCTCGAACGGGCCGAGAAGGCGGGCACCGAGTTCGTCCTCCCCACCGATATCGTGGTGGCTGCGAAGTTCGCCGCCGACGCAGAGCATGAGACTGTTGCCGCCGATGCGATTGAAGGAAGCTCCTTCGGTGCCGACGGGATCGGTCTCGACATCGGCCCCGCATCGGGCGTAGCATTCGCCGACTCGATCGCCACCGCAGGGACCGTTTTCTGGAACGGCCCCATGGGTGTGTTTGAGTTCGATGCGTTCGCGGGCGGCACCAAAGCTGTCGCGCAGGCCCTCACCGAGGCAACCACCCGAGGTGCACTGACGGTGGTCGGCGGTGGCGACTCCGCCGCAGCGGTCCGTTCACTCGGTTTCACCGACGACCAGTTTGGCCATATTTCTACCGGCGGAGGTGCCAGCCTCGAGTACCTCGAAGGCAAGGAACTCCCCGGACTGACCGCCCTCGGGCAGTAGGAGCAGCACATGACTTCCTCGACCAACGGCAAGTACGACCGCCGTCCCCTGATCGCCGGCAACTGGAAGATGAACCTGGACCACGTCCAGGGGATCACTCTTTTGCAGAAGCTTGCCTGGACCCTCGATGACGCCGGGCACGACTACCAGCGCGCCGAAGTGGCAGTCTTCCCGCCCTTCACCGACCTGCGCGGCGTGCAGACCCTTGTCCGGGGCGACGATCTGCAGGTGGTGTACGGCGGCCAGGATCTGTCCCCGCACGATTCCGGGGCCTACACCGGTGACATTTCCGGGCAATTCCTGGAGAAGCTCGGCTGCACGTATGTCCTCGTCGGCCATTCCGAGCGCCGCGCCATCCACCAGGAGACCGACGAACTGCTCAACAGCAAGGTCAAAGCCGCTTTCCGGCATAACCTCACACCCATCCTGTGCGCGGGGGAAGGGCTTGAAGTCCGGCAGGCCGGGAACCACGTGGAGCACACTGTGAGCCAGCTGCGCGCCGGAATCGATGGACTCACGGCGGAGCAGGTTGGCCAGCTGGTGGTCGCCTATGAACCGGTCTGGGCCATCGGCACCGGTGAAGTGGCCGGACCCGATGACGCGCAGGAGATGTGCGCCGCACTACGAGCCGAGCTGGGCTCGCTTTACGACGCCGAGACGGCGGGCAAGGTGCGGATGCTCTACGGCGGATCGGTGAAGGCCGCCAACGCTGGGGCCATCCTCAAGGGCAAGGACGTTGACGGCTTGCTGGTCGGTGGTGCCAGTCTGGACGCCGCCGAGTTTGCTAGTATTGTCAGGTTCGAACATCTCCTGGTCACTGACTAAGACCGCTTCGACCCGAGACTGCGCCCGGCGCAGGTCGATCACGCACGTCAGTTACCCCTGAAAGGCCACTGTGGACATTCTCCGAATCATTTTGTTGGTTCTCCTTGCCATCTCAAGCGCCCTGCTCGTCCTGCTGATCCTGCTGCACAAGGGTCGTGGAGGTGGCATGTCAGACATGTTCGGCGGAGGTATGACCACCAGCATGGGATCATCGGGCGTGGCGGAACGCAACCTCAACCGGTTCACCGTTGCCCTGGGACTGACCTGGGGCGTTGTCATCGTGGCGCTCGGCCTGATCCAGCGCTTCGCTGAGTAGGTCTCCTCGCCTGGCTGACCGGTTTACCGGTCAGCCCACCAGCACCGTGAATTCCCGCGTTAGCCGCCATACCCAGAGTTGATCTTTGGGCGTAGACTTGGCCCGTTGTCGGAGCCTAGTCCAGGAGCAATCCATGGTTAACGCGGGAAACGCATTTAAGGGCACACGGATCGGAACTGAATCATACGGGGGGATGGCCGGCTGGCAGGCCGAGTCCGGGAGACGCCCCGCTGTGGTGGACCGCACCGTGGTGAGTTATTGGTGTATTGAGAACCACGAGACTAGACCCACCTTCGCCAAGCTGCACGACGATGAGATTCCCGAGGTGTGGGAATGCGGTCGTTGTGGCCGCGCGGCGGGGAGGCTGCCGGGGGTGGAACCGCTGGTTGACGGAATTGAACCGTTCAAAAGCCACCTCCAGTATGCCAAGGAGCGGCGCTCTGAAGAGGAGGCAGCTAGCGTGCTTGAGCAGGCGCTGTGCAACCTCCGGTCACGCCGGGGTGGACTGACGGGCGGTCTGGCAACCTAATTGTCACTATCCTCGTCGTCGGAGTCGTCGCTTGCAATGAGCCGACCGGGAAGCTGCGCTGCGGCTTCCTGATCGATCAACCAGAGCGTTTTGCGGCGTCCGCGCGCTCCGGCTGCAGGAACCTGTGCGGGCCCAGCTCCAGCAAGGGCCAAACCGACAGCACCCGCCTTATCCTGGCCGCCCGCGGCGATCCAGATTTCCTGCGCTGAGTTGACCGCCTCAAGGGTGAGCGACATCCTCAGAGGTGGCGGTTTCGGTGCGCCGGCCACACCCACGACGGTCTGCTCCTTGGTCCTGATGCCGGGCATCTCCGGGAAGAGTGATGCAATGTGGGCGTCGGGTCCGACGCCCAGCAGCAGGACATCGAACCGGGGGAGTCGGGTGTCCTGGCCGTCACTGTCACTGGGACTGACACTGTCACTGGTGTCGTCGGCGAGGGCCCGTTCGGCGTCGGCAGCGTCCTGCAGCCGCGTGGCATAGTCTGCTGCAGCCGCATCCTGATCAGGGAAGCCATCGCTGGAGCCGAATTCATGAATCTGGGATTCGGCGAGGCCCAGCTCGCCGAGCAGCGCCTGCCGAGCCTGTACCGCGTTCCGGTCCGGGTCCGAGGCACTGAGGAACCGTTCGTCGCCCCACCAGAAATCCACCCTGCTCCAGTCCACCGCCGAACAGGCCGGTGACGCAGCGACCGCGGCGAGGGCCGCAGTACCGAGGGAGCCGCCGGTCAGCACGACCGTCGCGGATCCGCGTTCGTTCTGGACGTCAACCAGCCTGGTGATCAGACGAGCGGCAACGGTGGCCGCCAGCAGGGTTGAATCGGGGTGGATACTTACTTTGGGGTCAGCGTTCACTAGGACGCACACTCCTTAGGTTGGTCCGTGCGAGCCCCTCCGTGATGACCTCGCCGAATACCTCATCCGGGTCGAGTCGGCGGAGCTCTTCTGCGAGACAGTCTTGCAGGCTGCGCCGTGGCAACGAAATCCGCTGCACGGGCTGGCCTGGTTGGTACAGTTCAGCGATTGCGGCGTGGGGCCGGTTCAGTTCGACGTCCCCGGCGGGCCGGGAGAGCCGCACCCGGCGCAGTCCGGTCCCGGCGGGACCGGCAGCGATGGTGACGGGAGAGTCGAGGGCCAGGGTGAGCCATGCGGCGAGGAGCACCGTGCTGGGTGAGTCCTCTGCCCCTTCCACCGTGACGGCGGTGATGGGGGAGGGCTCCAACTGGTCCAGGACTGCCGCGAGCTGGATTCGCCAGTTGGTGAGCCGGGTCCAGGCCAGATCAGTGTCACCCGCGGTGTAGGTTTCGCGGATGGTTGACAGTGCGCCCACCGGATCTGGCTCGTTGGCCGAATCCGTAATCCGGCGATGGGCGATGCTGCCGATCGATGTGCGGGCCGCGTCTGCCGGAGCACCGTGCGGCCACCAGGCCACGATGGGGGCGTCAGGCAGGAGCAGCGCTGAGACGAGGGATTCGTTTTCCTCGGCGAGTTGCCCGTACCCCTTGAGAACGATCACGTCGGAGGCGCCAGCGTCCCCGCCCACCCGTATCTGGGCGTCGAGTCGGGTAGCTTCGGCTGCGGATCCGAGCGCGAGCACGATAATCCGGCAGGGGTGTTCCCGGCTGGCCAGGTTCGCGGCGATGATCGCATCCTCCTCGTTGCCGGAGCTGGTCACCACCACCAGGGTGAGGACCCGGCCCAGGGCAACGACCCCGCCCTTGTCCCGCAGGGTCATGATCTCCTTGGACACCTTCGATGTGGTGGTGTCCGGCAGTTCAACGATCATGGCCTGCGCCACGTCCTTCCATCGCGCGCGAGGAGCTCGTCAGCTGACGCTGGGCCCCAACTTCCCGGGACATACTTTTCCGGCTGGTCGCCCAGGGCCGTCCAGTACTCCTCGAACGGGTCGAGGATCTTCCAGGACAGCTCAACTTCCTCATGCCGCGGGAACAGTGGTGGCTCACCCAGCAGGACGTCGAGGATCAGACGCTCATAAGCTTCAGGACTGGACTCGGTGAAGGAATGGCCGTAACCAAAGTCCATGGTGACGTCCCTGACCTCCATTTGGGTGCCCGGCACCTTGGAGCCGAACCTGATCGTGGCGCCCTCATCCGGTTGCACTCTGATCACCACGGCGTTCTGGCCGAAGTCATCCTCACCGTGGTCCCTGAACAGCAGGTTCGGTGCCCGCTTGAAGACGACGGCGATCTCGGTCACCCGGCGTCCCAGGCGCTTGCCAGCGCGGAGGTAGAACGGCACACCGCTCCACCGGCGGGTGTGAATGTCCAGTCGGATGGCCGCAAAACTTTCGGAGGTGGAGTGCTTCGGGATGCCCTCCTCGTCAAGGAAACCCTTGACCTGTTCCCCACCCTGCCAGCCGGCGTCGTACTGCCCACGAGCCGACGACCCGGACAGGTCATCCGGCAGCTTGACGGCTGCGAGGACCTTTTCTTTCTCCGCCCGCAAATCATTGGCGTTGAACGAGATCGGTTCCTCCATTGCGGTGAGCGCCAGCAGCTGTAGCAGGTGGTTCTGGATGACGTCGCGAGCCGCCCCGACGCCGTCGTAGTAGCCTGCCCGGCTCCCGATGCCGATATCCTCAGCCATGGTGATTTGCACGTGGTCAACGTAATTGGCGTTCCACAACGGTTCGAACAGCTGGTTGGCGAACCGGAGGGCCAGGATGTTCTGGACCGTCTCCTTGCCCAGATAATGGTCAATCCTGAACACGGCGTCCGGTGGGAAGACCTGCTCCACGACCCTGTTCAGCTCACGGGCCGACTGCAGGTTGTGGCCAAACGGTTTCTCGATCACCACCCGCCGCCACTGTGCCTCGCCGGGCTGCGCCAGGCCGTGTTCAGAGAGCTTCTGGCAGACCAGCTCGAAGTCCTTCGGCGGGATGGACAGGTAGAACGCGTGGTTGCCGCGGGTGCCTCGGCTGGAGTCCAGCTCGGCCAGAGTCACCTCAAGGCGGCCGAAGGCGTCGTCGTCGTC
The DNA here is from genome assembly GCF_039526005.1 of Arthrobacter flavus. Taxonomy (NCBI): domain Bacteria; kingdom Bacillati; phylum Actinomycetota; class Actinomycetes; order Micrococcales; family Micrococcaceae; genus Arthrobacter; species Arthrobacter flavus. Next base: position 84,469 of record NZ_BAAAIJ010000020.1, read on the forward strand.
GAAATTGCCCTGCACAAACCTGATGCCTGCCGAAAGCTGCTCCCAGACCGTCTCATCGAACGGGGTCCGCGAATACTGGGTGACCGCTTCCCGCACCTCCTCGATGAACCGCTGATCGTCCCACTCCCGCCGGCCGAACCCGATGAGGGCGAAACTGGGGGGCAGCAGGCCACGGTTCGCGAGATCGTAGATCGCCGGCATGAGCTTTTTGCGGGCAAGGTCGCCGGTGACGCCGAAGAGCACCAGGGCGGACGGCCCGGCGATGCGGTTCAGCCGACGGTCGCGGGGGTCCCTCAGGGGGTTGGCCGGCCGGGCCTCTGCAGAATCGTGCACTATGCGGTACCGCTTTCAGTGGTTGCCCGCTGGCCCGCGGCCCCGCCCGCAAGGTGGGTGATTACCTGGGTGAGCTGTTCAAGGCCCGCGGCGCGGTCAGCGAGGTGGAGACGAAGGACGGGGCGACCCTGGCCGGCGAGTACCTGGGCGTCGCCAGCTGCCTGCGCGGTGATCAGTTCCCCGAACGTGAACGGACGGTCCGGGATGGCCAGATCCTCGGCTGTTGCGCCGGTGATGGACAGGAAAACGCCCTGGGCCGGGCCCCCCTTGTGGAACTGACCGGTGGAATGCAGGAAACGCGGGCCCCAGCCGAAGGTGACGGGTCGGGAGGTGAGCGAGGCCAGCGGTGACCTGATGCCCTCCAACGAGGCCTGGTCGGACCGGTCCAAGTAGGCCTGGACCGACAGGTAACCGTCCGGCGCCAGGGTGCCCAGAAGGCGCTGCAGCGCATCACCGAGGGTGCGTGCTTCACCCAGCAGAGCGCCCTCGGCGCGTACTTCGACTGCGCCGTCCACGAAGTTGGCCGGCGCTGTTTCAGGCTGGGCGTCGAGCAACCCTCGGGCAGCAACCTTGGCCGCCTCGACATCGGGCTGGTCGAAGGGATTGATGCCCAACAGGCGCCCTGCAACGGCGGTAGCGAATTCCCACACGAGAAGCTGGCTGCCGAGACTCCCGCTCACGGTCACCTGGTTTCCGATCGGCTCCACGTCGGCGTCCGGTGCGGTCAGACGGACGGCGAGGACGTCGGCGGCGGCGGTCACAATCTCCGGAGCGCCCTCCTCGGCGACCACTGGAAGCACCCCGGTGCCCAGTTTGCCGGTGGATTCAGCGATCAGCTGCTCAGCCCAGTCCGCCAGACCTGGAATACCTGACGCCTCATCAGCGAAGACGATCTTGTCCCGCAGCGGGCTGGTCGCGCCCAACACCGCTCCGAGCCGCAAGCCAATGTTGGTCGGGTCGTCGTCGCCGAGGAACTCGGCGGTTTCCTCGACATCATCGAGGAGAGCGTCGAGGTCGACGCCGGCCAGACCCGATGGCACCAGACCGAAAGCGGTGAGCGCCGAATACCTGCCACCGACGTTCGGGTCGGCGTTGAAGACCGCGCGGTAGCCAGCCTCGCGGGCCGAATTGTCCAGCGGGGACCCCGGGTCGGTCACGATAACCACCCGGCTGAGGGGATCAATTCCCGCTGCGGTGAACGCCGCCTCAAAAATCCGGCGCTGTGAGTCAGTTTCGACGGTCGACCCCGACTTGGACGACACCACAACGGCGGTCTCGGCCAACCGGTCCTCCACCGTCCGACGCACCTGATCCGGGTCGGTTGAGTCAAGCACTGTCAGCTCCACACCGGCGGTCCGGGTGATGACCTCGGGGGCCAGCGACGATCCGCCCATCCCACACAGGACAATCCGGCTGACACCCTCGGCGTGCAGGGTGGCCCTGAGCTCCATGATGCCCGGGACGAGGCCGCGAGAAGCCTCGACGAGGTCAACCCAGCCCAGCCGGACCGCTGCTTCCCCCTCGGCGTCGTGACCCCACAGGGTGGGGTCTTTCGCCATCAAGCGTGATGCCACCTGATCCTCAACGAGGGTACCGGTCACACGGTCGATTGCTTCGAGTGCGGCGCCGGCCGCTGCAAGCGTCATGGAACTCATGGTCATTAACCCCTTGCCGTATCCAGTGCGGTCTGAACTGTCTCAAGTAGCTCGTTCCAGCTCGTCACAAACTTCTCAAGACCTTCTACCTCAAGCTGCTCAACTACCTCGACATAGGAGACGCCCATGTTTTCGAGGCTGTTCAACACCGAGTTGGCGTCGTCGTACGTGCCGGTGATCGTATCCCCGGTGATCACCCCATGGTCCGCGGTCGCCTCAAGCGTCTTTTCGGGCATGGTGTTGACGACGCCGGGTGCCACCAGCTCGGTGACATACAGGGTGTCCGGCAATGCTGGGTCCTTGACCCCGGTGGAAGCCCATAGGGGACGCTGGCGCCTGGCTCCGGCGGCCGCAAGAACCTCCCACCGCTCCGTGTCGAACAACTCCTCGTACACCTGGTAGGCGAGCCGTGCGTTCGCCAACCCCGCCTTGCCCTTCAGCGCCGCGGCGTCGTCGGTCCCAATACCGTCCAGACGCTTGTCGATCTCGCTATCCACGCGGGATACGAAGAAGGATGCGACTGAGTGGATGGTTGAGAGATCAAACCCGTTCTCCTTCGCCTGCTCGATGCCGAGCATGAAAGCGTTGATCACCGCCCGGTAGCGCTCCAGGGAGAAGATCAGCGTGACGTTGACGCTGATCCCCGCGGCGAGGGTGCAGGCAATGGCTTCGAGCCCCTCGACGGTGGCGGGGATCTTGATCAGGACATTTGACCGCTGCACTTTCGCGTGGAGGCGCTTGGCCTCGGCGATGGTGCCCTCGGTATCCCGGGACAACCGGGGGTCAACCTCGATGGACACCCGGCCGTCGACGCCACCGGTGCTCTTGGCTGCGGCTCCGAAGATGTCACAGGCCTGGGCAACGTCGTGGGTGGTGATGTCGAAGACAGCATCGTTGACGGGGATGTTGGCGGCAGCCAACGCCTCAATCTGGGTCGCGTAGGACTCGCCCTGCTGCAGTGCCGCGGCGAAGATGCTGGGGTTGGTGGTCACGCCCACCACGTTGCGTTCTTCGATCAGGTGCTTGAAAGCGCCCGAGTTGATGCGCTCCCGTGAAAGGTCATCGAGCCAGATGGACACGCCGGCCGTGGAAAGGTCTGCTGTGGGTGTTGAAGTCATAGTGGATCTCCTTGAATTGTCGGCTGTTACTGCTGGTCGCCGGTTTCGGATGATGCGGGGCCGGACCATGCCGGCGTGCCGTTCGGTGCCCGGTGGTCGCCTGCCACTGCGATGGAGTCGCGGGCTGCCTGGACGACGGCGTCGGCGGTGATGCCGAATTCGTTGAACAGCCTCTTGTAGTCGGCGGATGCACCGAAGTGTTCCAGGGACACTGACCTGCCGGCGTCGCCAACGAGTTCGCGCCAGCCGAGGGCCACCCCGGCTTCGACGGAAACCCGCGCCTTGACCGTGCCGGGAAGCACCGACTCACGGTAGGCCTCGCCCTGGCGGTTGAACCATTCGAGGCTCGGCATCGACACGACGCGGGCAGCGATGCCCTCGGCCTGCAGCGTCTCGCGTGCCTGCACCGCCAGCTGAACTTCCGAGCCGGTGCCGATCAGGATGACGTCGGGGGTACCGCCGGTCGCTTCGGCGAGGATGTAGGCACCCTTGGCTGCGCCTTCGGCTGAGCCGAAGGTGTCACCGTCAGCGGCACCGGTGCCGCGTGCATAGGTGGGGATGTTCTGCCGGGTCAGGACGATGCCCGCAGGGTTCTCGGTGTTCTCGAGAATGGTCCGCCAGGCGACGGCCACTTCGTTGGCGTCACCCGGGCGGACGACGTCGAGCCCTGGAATCGCTCGCAGGGCAGCTAGCTGCTCCACCGGCTGGTGGGTGGGACCGTCTTCGCCTAGACCGATGGAGTCGTGGGTCCAGACATAGATGGACGGCACCCCCATGAGGGCGCCCAACCGGACGGCCGGACGCTGGTAGTCGCTGAAGATCAGGAACGTGCCGGAGAACGCGCGGGTGCTGCTGTGCATGACGATGCCGTTGACGATCGCTGCTGCCGCGTGCTCGCGGATCCCGAAGTGCAGCACCCGTCCGTACGGGTTGCCCTGCCAGGTATCAGTCTGCTTGCCCTCGGGGATGAACGACGGCGATCCCTCGATTGTCGTATTGTTCGATTCAGCGAGGTCAGCCGAGCCACCCCACAGTTCGGGGAGCACTGGGCCAATGGCCGAGAGCACCTTGCCCGATGCTGCCCGCGTGGACATGTCCTTGCCCGCCTCGAAGGCCGGCAACGCTTCATCCCAGTTGGCGGGGAGGGTCCGCGAGGCAATCCGGTCCAGAAGCTTGGCGTTCTCGGGGTTGGCCTGCTGCCAGGCGCCGAATGATTTGTCCCACTCGGCACGCAGGGCCCGGCCTCGATCGCTGACCTGCCGGGCGTGGTCCAGAACCTCGGGGGCAACGTCGAAATGCTGGGCCGGATCGAGGCCGAGGGTCTCCTTCAGGGCTGCAACCTCGTCGGCCCCGAGGGCCGAACCGTGGATTTTCCCGGTGTTCTGCTTGGTGGGCGCTGGCCAGCCAATGATGGTCCGCAGTGACACGATCGAGGGCTTGGAGGTTTCATCCCGAGCGGCTGTCAGGGCGTTGTACAGTTCCTCGACGTCTTCGACGTAGTCACCGGTTTTGGTCCAGTCAACGCGCTGGACATGCCAGCCGTAGGCCTCGTAGCGTCCCAGTACATCCTCGGTAAAGGCGATGTCGGTATCGTCTTCGATGGAGATGTGGTTCTCGTCGTAGAGCACCACCAGATTGCCGAGCTCCTGGTGTCCGGCCAGCGATGAGGCTTCAGCGGTGACACCCTCCTGGAGGTCGCCGTCGGACGCGATCACCCAGATGGTGTGGTCGAACGGGCTCTCGCCGACGGCGGTGTCGGGATCCATCATGCCGCGCATCCGGCGCTGGGCGAAGGCGAACCCGACTGCCGAGGCAAGGCCCTGACCCAGCGGGCCGGTGGTAATTTCGACGCCGGCCGTGTGCCGGTACTCCGGGTGGCCGGGGGTTTTTGAGCCCCAGGTCCGCAGGGACTGGAGGTCTTCGAGTTCCAAGCCATATCCGGAGAGGAAGAGCTGAATGTAAAGGGTCAGTGAGGTGTGGCCCGGCGACAGGACAAACCGGTCACGGCCGGTCCATTCAGGCTGGGAGGGGTCATGCCGGATCAGTTTTTGGAACAGCAGGTACGCTGCGGGTGCCAGGCTCATCGCCGTGCCGGGGTGGCCGTTTCCCACCTTCTCCACAGCGTCGGCTGCCAACACGCGGACGGTATCCACCGCGCGCGTATCCAATTCGGTCCAGGTCAGTTCTTGCGTATCAAGCTGCGGCACGAAACCTCAGCCCCTCTCTGTGCTCCACGGCCAGCGCCGCGGCGCCCTGTGGGACTGGCGATCGCCGTCTTCGCGCACCGGAACAACTGGCCGTTCACCGTTGTAAAATCTGCATTCTGGCTACCCACGCCCCGCGGCCACCGAACTACCGGCGAAAACGGACTGGGCATTACGGTCAACCCTATCGCCTTGGGGCGTTTTTCAAATTTGTGGTTTGCATCGTGACGTGACGAGTCGCCAGAGCGGATCCGGCGCGGCACTTCTACGCTCTGTAAAATCTGGGCGGGAGGGGACGGTATGATGAGAGAGGACTTTCCCCCCAGCAGAAACGGCAGTGTTACCTCGTGAAGACCGAGCAGGATCCGGGCCTTGCCAGTACAACGGGCACCAGTACGGGTTTCAAACGCAAGGCCAAGGCCTATCTCGCTCTGACCAAGCCTCGCGTGATCGAGCTGCTGCTGGTCACCACACTGCCGACCATGATCTTCGCCCAGGGCGGACTGCCCAGTGTCTGGCTGATGATTTCGACCATGGTCGGTGGCGCGCTGGCGGCCGGCAGCGCCGGTTCGTTCAACTGCTACATCGACCGCGACATCGACAAGGTGATGCACCGTACCGAAAAGCGGCCGCTGGTCACCGGTGAGGTTTCCCCCCGTGAAGCCCTGATCTTTTCCTGGGTGCTCGGCGTTGCCGCGATTACCCTGCTCTGGGTCGGCGCCAACCCCCTGACCGCTGGTCTCGGCGTGGTAGCCATCTTCTTCTATGTAGTCATCTACTCGCTGATCTTGAAGCGCCGCACACCGCAGAACATTGTCTGGGGCGGAGCCGCTGGCTGCATGCCGGTACTGATTGCCTGGGCCGCTGTCACGAACACCATCGAGTGGCCCGCAGTGGTCCTTTTCCTCATCATTTTCCTGTGGACGCCGCCGCACTACTGGCCGCTCTCCATGAAGTACAGCGACGACTACAACGCGGCCAAGGTGCCGATGCTGGGCGCGATTGCCGGTGCCCGCGTCGTGTCCGTCCAGGTGGTCCTCTACGCCTACGCAACGGTCGCCTGCTCGCTGCTGCTCATTCCCGTGGGCGGGGCTGGCTGGGTCTTCACGGTGGCGGCCATCGCCGCCGGTATCTGGTTCCTGTCGGAAACCCACAAGCTCCACACCGCTGCGGTGCGCGGCACGGTCACCGACAAGGGGTCCATGAAGGTGTTCCACGGCTCGATCAGCTACCTCACCGTGGTGTTCCTGGCACTGGCCATCGACCCGTTCATCGGCGGCCCGGTCTTCTAGACCGGGAGGACCCGCCGGGGGCATACCGCTAGCATGAGCACATGGTGTTCAACGGTCTAATCGCGTATCCAGTCACTCCCTTTCACGAGAACGGTGACATCAACTTCCCCGAACTGACGTCGCTGGTCTCCTCACTCGCGTCCTCAGGGGTGGATGCAATAGCGGTTCTGGGCTCCTCAGGCAGTTTCGCCTACCTCAGTGCCGCTGAACGATCGCAGGTCGCCTCGACCGCCGTCGACGCCGCCCAGGAGTCCGGTGTTCCCGTCGTCGTAGGGATCAGCTCGGTGGGGACAAGGGAAGTGCTCGACGCCGCCCGGGACGCCGAGCGCGCCGGCGCCTCAGGTGTGGTGCTTTCGCCTGTGTCGTATGTGCCGTTGAACAACGACGAGGTGGCGACCCAGACCGCTGCCGTCTGCGATGTCACATCCTTGCCGATTTGCCTCTACAACAACCCCGGCACCACCCAGTTCCACTACGACCTGGAACTGGTCGCCGAACTCCTTGACCTGCCCAATGTGCAGGCGTTCAAGGACACTGCTCCCGACGTAGTGACCTTCCGGCAGCGCTACAACCGGCTGCGGTCACTGACGACCCAGCCGGTCAGCCACGGGCTGAGCGGGGACCTGCTGATCGCTTCGGGCGATATCGCGGCAGATGCCTGGCATACCGGCCCCGCGGCGCTGCTTCCCCGCGCCTACACCGAGTTTCGGGCGGCAGTAGTCAGTGCGGATAGTGCCCGGATAGATGAGTCGCGGAGGCTCCTGCTGCCGGTGGTGCAGGCCGTCCTGCGGCTGCGGAAGCTGAGCGGGCTCCATTCACTGGCGAAGGCGTGCGGCATCGACGCGGGCGACCCGCGCCTGCCGGTATTACCCGTGCCAGGTAGTGAGCAGCGCGAACTGGCACGCCTGATCGATGCGCTTGAGGTTACTGGTCGCCTCTGAGGCCCGCAGGCTCAGAAACCACACCGCAGTTGTCGGATTCCAGGGTGGACCGCTCCTGACGGCTGACCGCCAGGTAAAGGCTGTTGGCCATGGCCGCCGTCAGTACCGATGCTCCGAGCATATGGATGGCTACCAGCACCACGGGCAGGTGCAGGAAATGCTGTAGGTAACCGACGGCTCCCTGGGCGAGAACCACCGCTGCGAGGATGACCACCGACGTCCTGAGCCGTCGCGCTGCTGACTGGCGGTACACCAGCACCAGGGCAACGGCGACCGTCAGGACCAGCAGGTAGACCGGCGCCGCGTGGATTCGGGTCATCAGGTCAGGGTCGAGATTGTTCCGGGCTGCGCCAGCATCACCGGCGTGGGGGCCGGATCCGGTGACGATGACCCCGAGGAAGACCGTGATGGCGGTCAGCACAGCCGCAGCGGTCAGGATCTGACGCAGCAGCCGCGATCCGAGCGGCGCGGCCGACGTTGCCGCCTGCACGCTGGTGATTCGGGCCCGGTTGACCAGCACCGTGGCGAGGACGATCAAAACCATTGAGACGATGAAGTGCCAGCCGACCACCCAGGGATTGAGCTGGGTCAGTACCGTGATGCCGCCGAGGATGGCCTGCGCGGGGATGCCGGCCGCCAGCGCGATGGCGAGCCGGAACAGGTCTTTACGTTCCTTGCGCAGATTCCAGAGGGACACCACCATGGCGATGGCAATGGCTGTCAGCACGAAGGTCAGCAGCCGGTTGCCGAACTCGATCACCCCGTGGATGCCCATCTCTGGTGTATTGACGATCGACGTGGCAGTGCACCTGGGCCACTCAGGGCAGCCCAGTCCCGAGGCGGTGAGCCGCACGGCACCTCCGGTCACCACGATCATGATCTGGGAGATCAGCGAGGCAAGGGCCAGGCCACGGACGGACCGCGAGTTGGTGCGGGGGAGTTTCGCCGTGAGGCGGCTCCAACCGGTGGGTGCAGGGTGTGTCATGTGTGCTAACTCCATTTGAACCAGCGGATGGCCGCGAGGCTGGACAGGACGGCCCACGCCACGAGGATGAGGAAGGCAGAAAAGTTGAAGGTCCCGTCGATCAGCGCCGACCGTAGTCCCTCACCCAGCGCCGAGGATGGCAGGATGTCGACGAACGGCCGCAGGGCATCGGGCAGTAGCGTCCCGGGGAGCACAATACCGCCGGCCACGGCCAGCAGGATCCAGACCAGGTTGGTGACGGCAAGCGTCGCCTCCGGCCGGAGGGTTCCAGCAACCAGGAGGCCAAGGGCGGTGAAGGCCGCAGCGCCGACGATCAGTTGCACCAGCCCAGGCAGTATTCCTGCCGCGTCCGGGCGCCATCCCAGCAGGACCGCGACGGTACCGATGACCACCAGCTGGACTGCCAGGACGGCGACAACGCCGAGCACCTTCCCGAGGATCAGCCCGGGTTTGCCCAGCGGCGTAGTCGACAGGAACCGCAGCACCCCGTAGCGGCGATCGAAACCGGTAGCGATGCCCTGTCCGGTGAAGGCAGTGGACATGGCACAGAGCGCGATGATGCCCGGGGTAGCTGCATTGATGCGGCTGTCCGCCAACCCGTCAAGGAACGGTGTCAGGACCAGGACCACCAGACCGAGCAGGGGTAATGCAATGGCCAGGACTAGTTGCTCCCCATTGCGGAGCATGGATAGTGCCTCGTAGCGGCCCTGCAGGAGGACACGTTTGGCCAGGGGAGCGGCAGCGCTCATCGGATCTCCCGTCCGGAGATGTCGAGGAACACGTCCTCGAGGGACCGGGGTTGCATGGTGATGGACAGGGGTAGCACCCCCGCATCCTCCCACCACCGTGCTAGTCCCGCCAGGTCGGCCGGGGTGAAGCACCCAGCTACCGAGTAGCGGCCGGGATCCGTCTCCCGGAAGGTGAGCGCGGGAAACGTGTCGCCCGGTAGGCCGAGACCCGGGGCCGCCTGGAAGCGGAGATCCCGGTAGGTGTCACCGGCGTCGTCAGCGGTCAGGTAAGCCACGGTCCCGTGGGTGACGGTGCGGCCCGTGTCGAGGATGTAGACATAATCGGCGAGCTTCTGGGCGTCGTCGAGCAGGTGGGTGGTGAGGATGATGGCCAGCCCCTCGGCACGGAGTTCACGGATCAACTCGAACACGATGGTGCGCGACTGCGGATCCAGTCCGGCACTGGGCTCGTCCAGGAAAAGCACCTCGGGGTTGCCGATCAGCGCGCAGGCGAGGGCGAGTCGCTGTTTCTGGCCGCCGGAGAGCCGTCGGATGCCCGTCGTGGCGTAGGAGTTGATGCCCAGGCGGTCAGCGAGCTCGGCCACCGGGCGCGGTGCGCCGTACATTGCCGCGACATGGTTGAGCAGGGCCAGCGGGCGGGCCGACGGCGGGAGCCCGCCTTCCTGCAGCATCACGCCGACCCGGCTGCGCAGCGCCGCTCCGGCGTTGAACGGGTTCTCACCGAGCAGCCTGACCGTCCCACTGTTGGGGCGCTGCAAACCCTGGGCACATTCGAGGGTGGTGGTCTTCCCGGCACCATTCGCGCCGAGGAGCGCCGTCACCTGCCCGGGGTAGGCTCGAAGGTGGACGCCGTCGAGCACCCTGACCATCTTGCCGTCGAGCGCGGAAACGGGTCCAAAATCCTTGACAAGCGCTTCAACTTCCAGCGCGGGAGACGGGTTTGGCACTCAATTATTCTACGGCATGTAGTAGCTGTGTCTTCCCGTAGGGAACCACGCTTCGGATAGCCTCGCCTTACTGGCCGTGGGGAACAGATTAGGACATGATTGTGTTGTCTATTCTGTGGGCATAAACCTGTGCCGCGGATTTCGGAGGAGGCGACATGAGCAATACATCCCCAGCCAGCACCTTCCCGACTGGTGCGCGCCCCAATGACTCGCGGCCAGAGAGCCCTCGTCCCAACGGTTCCCGGCCCAACGACGTCGAAGACCGTACCCGCAGCAAGGTGCTCGCCGCCGTCCTTGAACACGGACCGGTGAGCGCAGCTGAACTCGGTGAACGCCTGGGATTCACCCCGGCCGCTGTCCGACGTCATCTGGACGCCTTGTCCCGCAAACAGCTCATCGAAGTGAAACTGGTCGGCAACCCCGCTTCAGGGGCGGGTCGGCCAGCCCGCCGGTATGTGCTGAGCCAGCGCGGGCAGACCGAACTGGGCACCGACTACCTGTCCATTGCCAAGGCGGCCCTGACCCAGCTCCAACTGCTCGCCGGTCCCGACGCCGTCGAGGAGTTCGCCCGGACCCGGTTCGCCGAGATGGAAACCCGGTACCGGCCCCTGGTGGAAGCTGCTGGCCCCGACCTCGAAGACCGCGCCCGTGCACTGGCCGGAGCACTCACCACCGACGGCTTTGTCGGGTCCACCACGGTTGTTGGCCGGAATGCCCCGAACGCTGCCATGCTGGCAGTCCAGCTCTGCCAGGGTCACTGCCCGGTGCAGGAGCTCGCCGCCGATTTCCCCTCGTTCTGTGACCAGGAGACCGAAGTGTTTTCCCGGCTGCTCGGCGTCGACGTCCGCCGGCTGTCAACGCTGGCGCGTGGCGGTCACGTCTGCACCACCCATATACCTGTGGGCCGGGTAAAACCGACCCACGCCGGGACCGACATCCCCGGGCTAGAACCAACCGTATCCAACCATCAGCATGAAAGGCCGTGATGACGGATCAAGTAGACCAGAAGACAATGGCTGAGCCAGCCGTTCCGGAAGCAGTAATCAGTGACATCCTGGAACGCAATCCGGAGCTCGAAGGCATCGGTAACTATGCTTTCGGCTGGTCGGACAAGAACGACGCCGGGGCCAACGCCAAACGCGGCCTCAGCGAAGAGGTGGTCCGGGATATCTCGGCCAAGAAGGACGAGCCCGAATGGATGCTTGACCTGCGTCTGAAAGGCCTCAAGTACTTCGACCGGAAGCCCATGCCCGCCTGGGGCGCCGATCTGTCGGGCATCGACTTCGACAACATCAAGTACTTCGTACGCTCCACCGAAAAGCAGGCTGGCAGCTGGGAAGAACTCCCCGAAGACATCAAGAACACCTACGAAAAGCTCGGCATTCCTGAGGCCGAGCGTAACCGCCTGGTTTCCGGTGTGGCAGCCCAGTACGAGTCCGAGGTGGTCTATCACCAGATCAACGAGGAACTTGAGCGCCAGGGCGTCATCTTCATGGACACCGACACCGCGCTGAAGGAACACCCCGAATTCTTCGAGGAATACTTCGGCTCGATCATTCCGGTGGGCGACAACAAATTCGCCTCACTCAATACGGCTGTCTGGTCCGGCGGCTCGTTCGTCTACGTGCCGCCAGGCGTTCACGTGGAGATCCCGCTGCAGGCCTACTTCCGCATCAACACGGAGAACATGGGCCAGTTCGAGCGGACCCTCATCATCGCCGATGAGGGCTCCTACGTGCACTACATCGAGGGCTGCACCGCCCCGATCTACACCTCGGACTCCCTGCACTCGGCTGTCGTCGAGATCGTGGTGAAGAAGGACGCCCGCGTCCGTTACACCACCATCCAGAACTGGTCCAACAACGTGTACAACCTGGTCACCAAGCGGGCCATCGCCCACGAGGGCGCCACCATGGAGTGGGTCGACGGCAACATCGGCTCGAAGGTCACCATGAAGTACCCGGCCGTATACCTGGTCGGCGAGCATGCCAAGGGTGAGACCCTCTCGATCGCGTTCGCTGGCGAGGGCCAGCACCAGGACACCGGGTCGAAGATGGTGCACATCGCGCCGAATACCAAGTCATCGATCATCTCCAAGTCGGTAGCCCGGGGCGGTGGGCGAGCCGCCTACCGCGGCCTGGTCCAGGTTCGCGAGGGTGCCACGCACTCAGCGAACACCGTGCGGTGTGACGCGCTGCTGGTGGACACGATCTCTCGGTCCGACACGTACCCGTACGTGGACATCCGCGAGGACGACGTCACCATGGGCCACGAGGCAACCGTCTCGCGGGTCAGTGAGGAACAGCTGTTCTACCTGATGTCCCGCGGCATGCCCGAGGACGAGGCCATGGCAATGATCGTGCGTGGATTCATCGAGCCGATCGCCCGTGAACTCCCCATGGAATACGCACTCGAATTGAACCGCCTGATCGAACTCCAGATGGAAGGGGCCGTGGGCTAACAAATGGCTGAAGCTACCCAATTGGACGCACCAGCGTCCGCAGAAAAAATCGCGATCGACGGTTTCACCGAGGAGGGGGAGAACCTCTCTCCGTTCAACGAGGGAACTGTCCAGCACGGCGCCAAGAAGCACAGCCACGGCGACGCTCCGGTCATCCCGGAAGCCTCCCGCGGGGAACGCCTGAAGTCCTACAAGCTCGCCGACTTCGCGCCGCTGAATGGCCGGGAAGAGGACTGGCGGTTCACACCGCTGAAGCGTCTGCGCGGCCTGCACAGCCAGCCCCTGACCGGCACGGGTCCCACCGTCGAGGTGACCGGTGCGACGAACGTCCTGGTCGAGACGGTGGGCCGTGACGACTCACGTGTTGGTTCCGCGTCCATCCCCGATGACCGGGTCTCGGCCGCGGCTTGGGAAGCGTTCACCGAGGCAACAGTCGTGACCATCCCGGTGGAGACCATCGCGGACAGCGACATCCAGATCAGCATTAACGGTGTCGACGAGGCTCCGGCCGCGCAGCACCTGATCATCACTGCTGAGCGGTTCTCCAAGGCCGTCGTAGTGCTTGATCACCACGGCAAGACGACCCTCGCGCAGAACGTCGAGATCGTCGTCGGCGACGGCGCCGAGCTCACTGTGGTCAGCGTGCAGGAATGGGACGACGACGCCGTCCACACCTCCACCCAGCAGGCCAAGATCGGTCGGAACGCCAAGTTCAAGCACGTGGTGGTCAGCCTGGGCGGAGACCTCGTGCGGATGACACCGTCGTCGCTGTTCACCGGGCCCGGGTCCGAGGTGGAGATGTACGGACTGTACTTCGCGGACGCCGGCCAGCACCTGGAGCAGCGGCTCCTGGTGGACCACGCCGTCCCCAACTGCAAGTCCCGGGTCACGTACAAGGGTGCGCTGCAGGGCCAGGACGCCCACACCGTGTGGGTCGGCGACGTGCTGATCCGCAAGGCGGCCGAGGGAACGGACACGTACGAGACAAACCGTAACCTGCTCCTGACCGACGGCACACGCTCCGATTCGGTCCCCAACCTGGAGATCGAAACCGGACTGATCGAGGGTGCTGGCCACGCCAGCGCCACCGGCCGGTTCGACGACGAGCACCTGTTCTACCTGATGGCGCGTGGCATCGACGAGAAGACCGCCCGCCGCCTGGTGGTCCGTGGCTTCCTCAACGAGGTCATCCAGCAGATCAAGGTGCCCGCGCTCGAGGAACGACTGACCGACGCCGTTGAGCGGGAACTTGCGGCAGGAAACATCTAATGGCCGACGCACCGAAAGGGGAGCTGGTCTGCAATGTCAACGACATTGCGGTCCGGCAGGCCCTGCGCATCCTGATCGATGACTACCCGGTGGCAGTGGTGAAGGACTCCGAGGGCGCTATCCACGCCCTGGGAGACACCTGCTCCCACGCTGACATTTCCCTCTCCGAGGGCGACGTCGAGGGTTGTGTCATCGAGTGCTGGGGCCACGGGTCACAGTTCGACCTGCGCAGCGGCGCCCCGCTGCAGTTGCCAGCCTACGAACCCGTCCCGGTGTTTGCCCTGGAAATTCACGGCGACGAGGTCTACGTGGACATCACCACCGTGACCAACGGTGCCGCTGTCCCCGACCTCGGTTAGCCACCCACACACTTTCGATCACCCGGTGGTGATCGAACACGAACCCACATTGCACTCCCTGCCACGCAGGGCGCGAAGGAGAACCACAGATGTCCACCCTTGAAATCAAGGACCTCCACGTCAGCATCGAGACGGAGCAGGGGGCCCGGAAGCAGATCCTCAAAGGCGTCAGCCTGACCATCAACACCGGTGAGTCACACGCCATCATGGGCCCGAACGGCTCCGGCAAGTCGACCCTCGCCTCCACGATCGCCGGTCACCCCCGGTACCTCGTGGACAGCGGATCCATCACCCTCGACGGTGAGGATGTCCTCGACATGAGCGTCGATGAGCGGGCCCGCGCTGGCCTGTTCCTGGCCATGCAGTACCCCGTCGAGGTGCCCGGCGTGACGATGACCAACTTCCTGCGCACCGCGAAGACCGCACTGGACGGCAAGGCCCCGAGCCTGCGCCACTGGACCAAGGACGTCAAGGAAGCGATGTCGCAGCTGCGCATCGATGCCGACTTCGCCCAGCGCAACGTCAACGAGGGCTTCTCCGGCGGCGAGAAGAAGCGCGTCGAAATCCTTCAGCTCGAGCTCTTCAAGCCCCGCTTCGCCATCCTCGACGAGACCGACTCCGGCCTCGACGTCGACGCGCTCAAGGTGGTCTCCGAAGGCGTCAACCGCGAGCATTCCAAGGGCGAAATGGGTACCCTGTTGATCACCCACTACACCCGGATCCTGCGCTACATCAAGCCGGACTTTGTGCACGTGTTCGTTGACGGCAGGATTGCTGAGCAGGGCGGCCCGGAACTGGCCGATCGCCTGGAGGCCGAAGGCTACGACCGCTTCGGGGCTGCTGCTGTCACCACAGCCGGTGCCTAGGCTCAGCAGTAAGTAAACTCGGTAACGCTTCGAGAAGGTAGAGAACAATGAGTGAAGTGAACGCGGGACAGACCGCGATTGACGATGTCGAGGAAGCCCTCAAGGACGTGATTGACCCCGAGCTGGGCGTCAATATCGTTGACCTTGGCCTCCTGTACGGGCTGAAGTACGCCGACGACGGCGCCCTGCTGATCGACATGACCCTCACCACTGCAGCGTGCCCGCTGACGGACGTCATCGAGGAGCAGGTGGGGCTGTCGCTGGACGGCGTCGTGGACGACTGGCGCCTGAACTGGGTGTGGATGCCGCCATGGGGTCCCGAGAAGATCACCGACGACGGCCGCGACCAGATGCGGGCCCTCGGGTTCAACATCTAGGTTCCGGACTGTACTGAAAAGGACACTGCACCACACTGGTGCAGTGTCCTTTTTGTATCGTGGCTCAGTCCTCGTCGTTGCCGGATGCTATGCGCCCGGCTCCCCGAGACCGCGGGCCGCCAGCGCCTCTCCGGTCTGGTGGGCGTAGGCGACGGCGCCGATCACCACCGGGATCACCAGGGCCCGCGGGTTCCGTTCCAGACCGCGGGCCTTCGCTGCGTCCCGGACGTCCGCTACCGAGCCGACGAGATACGGGAGGCTCCGGGTCATGAGGGCCAGGGTCAGTCCGAACCGCTCGGGGTCGGCGCCCACCCGACGAAACGGGACCGCCAGCGCCACCAGACCGTCGAGCAACCGCTGGCCTTCGGTGGTCAGGGTCAACAGGCGGGCCGCCAGCAGACAGGTGGCAATGTTGCCCACCACCTGCAGTGCCGGTTCCGGGCCGTTGGCGATCAGCTGATATCCGCCGAGAATCACGAGCATGGGCCAGACCGGCACCAGCGGTCGCCACAGGTGGATCGGGGCCAGGCGTGCACCCATCAGGTAACCCACCACCACCAGTCCACCCGCGACGACGGTCAGCGCCAGGGTGTTGACCACCAGCACGCTCGTGGACAGCAACAGCACGGCGAGGCCCTTCACCCAGAGCGGAGTCCGATGCAGCAGCGACTCACCGGCGACGTAGGTGCCGAACAGGCTACCGTGGCCCCTCATGGGTGGTGTTCCGGCAGCGGGTCCGCCTCGACATGCATCCTGCGGTAGTGGTCGATCGCTGCGCCAGGGGCGCCATCGAATACTAGGTGTCCAGCCTCAATGACAAGCACCCGGTCGCTGTCCGCGGCGAAGCCGAGATCATGGGTGGTGAAAACCAGTTGCTGGTCCAGGGTAGCGAACAGGCGCCGCACACGCCGCTCGTTGCGCAGGTCAAGGAGGGTGGTGGGTTCGTCGGCCACCAGAATCGCCGGGTCGACGGCGAGCACGGTGGCCAGGGCCACCAGTTGCCGCTCCCCACCGGAGAGGTCATAGATGCTTTGCTCTGCCAGCGGTGCCAGCCCGAACCGGTCCAGCACGGCCAGCGCCGCGGTGCGCCGTTCGGCAGGGTTGCGGAGTCGAGCCCTCAGGGACAGCTCAACATCCTCAAGCCCCGTGGGCATCACCAGTTGCGACAGGGGGTCGGTGAACACGAACCCCACACGCTGCCTGACCGCCCGGCCCGCCTTGACGGTGTCGAGCCCTTCCACCAGGACGCGCCCGGTGCTGGGAGTGACCAGCCCGTTGATGAGCTTGAGCAGGGTCGACTTCCCGGACCCATTGGCACCGATGACCGCGATCCGACGCTCGGGCAGCTCCAGCGTCAGCGGCGCGAGAATCACTCGCCCATGATCCGCGCCATCGACGCTTACCGCAGCACCCTCGAAAACGATCATCGGCTAGTTGTCCCGACGGCTCACGTGGCCGTCACGGAACCAGTCCGACCAGCGCCAATCAACCGGGGGAACGCCCGGTGCACACTGAGCCCGATCGCCGCCGCCACGAGGTTCTTCACCACGTCGCCCGGCAGGTAGATCACATCGGCGAGCACCGCTGCCGCGAAGTCCAGCTTGCCGTTAATCATCAGGCCAGCAATCCCCAGGGTGTGGATGACCAGCAGGCTGGTCACCATGCAGGCGGCGAACAGGGCAGCATACCTGAACCGGCGCACCCGGACCAGGACGAGGCGGGCCAGGAACCCGGCGACGAGTGCGGCAACAGGGAAGGCCAGAAGATAGCCGGCGGACGGACCAGCGAGGACACCCACGCCCCCCGTGAAGCCAGCGAAAATCGGGAGCCCAGCCAGACCTACCACCACATACAGCGCCACTGCAGCGAAGCCACGGCTTGGCCCAAGGACAATTCCGGTCACCATCACGGCAAGTGTCTGCAGGGTCAAGGGCACCCCGAGCGGGCCGGCGGGGATAGCAGGTAGGATTGCAAGTGCGGCCACGAAGGCCGCGAAGACCGCGATCAGCGAAAGATCTGTGGCACTCCAGCGGCGCCTGGCGTGAGTGGGAGTACCCACAGCGGCGGCCGCGGGAACCTGATTCTCCAGATGCATGGTGACTCTTCCTGTTAGTTATCGACAACAGCGTGCCGTCACTTACTGAGATTAGTGCCACTTGTTTCAATTTCGCTTGTAGGTTTCCTACAAAATTAGGCATCCCACAAACTCCAATGATGCGGACCCGTTCCATTGAAAGGCCACGTAATTGATTACCGTCTCGAACTTAGAGCTTCGCGCGGGAGCGCGCCTGCTTATGGATGCGGTGTCATTCCGTGTTGACCGCGGGGACAAGATTGGGCTGGTGGGCCGAAATGGAGCAGGCAAGACCACTCTGACCCGGGTCCTGGCAGGGGAGGGCCTGCCGGCTGGCGGCTCCGTCACCCGAAAAGGTGAGATCGGGTACCTGCCCCAGGACCCGCGAACGCCGAATATGGAGCAGCTGGCCCGGGACCGGATCCTTTCGGCCCGGAACCTCGACGTCGTCGTGACCAAGTTGCGGGCCGCCCAGGAAGACATGGCGAGTGACAACACCTCGGTGCGCGACAAGGCGATGGCCCGCTACGATCGGATCGAGGCAGAGTTCCTTGCGCACGGCGGGTACGCCGCCGAGGCGGAAGCAGCCGCCATTTCCTCGAACCTTGCCCTGCCGGACAGGATCCTGAACCAGCCGCTGAGCACCCTTTCCGGTGGTCAGCGAAGGCGTGTCGAACTCGCGCGCATCCTGTACTCGGGCGCGGAGACCATGCTCCTTGATGAGCCGACCAACCACCTTGACGCCGATTCCATCACCTGGCTGCGCGAGTTCCTCAAGAACCACCAGGGTGGCCTGATTGTGATCAGCCACGACGTGGACCTGCTCGAAGCGACCGTAAACAAGGTATTCCACCTCGATGCCAACCGCGCCACCATCGATATCTACAACATCGGCTGGAAGCGTTACCTGCAGCAGCGCGAGACCGATGAGCGAGCCAGGAAGCGCGAGCGCGCCAACACCGAGAAGAAGGCCCAGGTCCTGATGGACCAGGCCAACAAAATGCGCGCCAAGGCCACCAAGGCCGTCGCCGCGCAGAACATGGCGAAACGTGCGGAACGCCTGCTCGGCGGGCTGGAAGCGGTGCGCGCGCAGGACCGCGTTGCTGCGTTGCGGTTCCCTGACCCGTCCCCGTGCGGCAAGACCCCCATGACGGCCGAGGGGCTCAGCAAGTCCTACGGTTCGCTGGAGATCTTCACTGACGTCGACCTCGCCATCGACCGCGGATCAAAAGTGGTGATCCTCGGACTGAACGGCGCCGGCAAGACCACCCTGCTGCGGATGCTCGCTGGCGTTGACACACCCGACACTGGCGAAGTGATCCCCGGTCACGGACTGAAGGTGGGCTACTACGCCCAGGAACACGAAACCCTCGACACTGAGCGGACCGTCCTCGAGAACATGCGCTCCTCTGCGCCAGACATGAAAGACGCCGAAGTCCGCGGTGTTCTCGGGTCCTTCCTCTTCACGGGCGACGACGTCGACAAGCCTGCCGGTGTGCTCTCCGGTGGTGAGAAGACTCGTCTGGCCCTGGCCACCATCGTCGCGTCGTCGGCCAACGTGTTGCTGCTCGACGAACCGACCAACAACCTCGACCCGGCCAGCCGGGCGGAGATTCTGGGGGCGCTGCGCAACTACAGTGGCGCCGTGGTGCTGGTCAGCCACGA
Source organism: Arthrobacter flavus (assembly GCF_039526005.1). Classification (NCBI taxonomy): domain Bacteria; kingdom Bacillati; phylum Actinomycetota; class Actinomycetes; order Micrococcales; family Micrococcaceae; genus Arthrobacter; species Arthrobacter flavus. Next base: position 103,764 of record NZ_BAAAIJ010000020.1, read on the forward strand.
TGAGGGAGCTGTTGAGGCGCTCAACCCCGAACGGGTGGTCCTGCTACCCGACGGCGTTGAGGACCTCTGGAGCGATGACTATCTCGACCTGGTGACGATGGCCTAGTAGCCTCGCGCGTCGAGGTAGGCGTCTTCTTCTTCCTCGGCGGTGGGGCGGCGCTGTCGTCGTGGCGGCAGCGCCGCAACGGTGCCGTTGGCTTCTGCTGCCTCCTCTTCGGCCGTCCGCTGTTGCTGCCGGGCGGCATACCCGAACCCGACAAACAACAGGGCGCCGAAGGCGAACCACTGCATGGAATACGACAGGTGTGGTCCGGCGTCCAGGGACGGACGCGGGAAGATCCGCGGCGATGTCGCTGGTGCCGGGCTTTCCGCCGACATCAACCCGTAGGCTCCCGTCTGGAGCTCGTAGTCGAGGATCTCGTCGTACCGCGCCAGGTTGATGGACGCGATCTGGCCCTCCGGGGCCCCGCGGTCCAGCTGCGGCTCGCCAGGCTTGATCCTCGCGGTGACGGTGACCTCATCGTCGGGCGGCTGGGGGAAAGCATCGGGACGGCCCGCCGCATCATTACCGATCGGTAGCCAGCCGCGGTTGATAATGACCGCTGACCCGTCCGCTAGTTGGAGCGGCACCAGCACCTCGTAGCCGGGTCGTCCACTGAAGGGACGGTTGCGGACCACCAGCTGGTTGGCCGAGTCATAGGTTCCGGTCAGCTCAATGGGCAGCCATTCCTCGGCTGGGTCGAACGACCGGAAATCGGCGGTGCCGCCTGCATACGGGACGGCAGGCTGATCATAATTGGATTCGATCCGTTGGATCGTGTCGGCCAGCTGGTCACGACGGTCGAGCTGCCACATGCCGAGGGCGCTGCACGCGACGGCGAGCAGCACGACGAGGGCAAACCACCCCAGCCAGCGGGGGGAGACGAGAAAACGGTACATCTAGGCTTTGTCCTCGGCCGAGCCCGCCAGGGGCAGGGTTTCCTTCCACAGATCCCGGGTCTGCAGGTAGTTCTCCAACCAGTCGCGGTGCTCCCCGCACGCTACCCAAATTTTCCGGCGCTCAGGCGTGTGGATTTTCGGGTTATTCCATAACAGCTGCCAGGTTGCGGGCAGCCGACAGGCCTTGCGCGAACACACTGTCTCGGCGGGCCGGCCACCCGGCTCCTGCGTGGCTTCTGGGGCAGCGCTGAGCTGCTGTAACTGGTCAAGAAGGTTCATACGGTGGGACGTCCCCTGTACAGCTCGTCGTTGGTGGTGGCCGGATCGACGTCGTCGTCAATGATTTCGCCCTGCAGCACGTCGTCGGTGGGTTCCGGCGACACCGGGGCAGCGGTCTCAAGGGCGGGAAGGGGCACATGGTCGATCAGCGACTGGCTGTGGGGCAGGTCACTGGTGTCGGATCCACCGTTGGCGAAGATCACCGCGAAATACGGCAGCACCACCGCACCGGCAATCACCACCCACTGCATCCAACCCTCAACGAAGAACACGAGGACAATGCAGACGAGACGGATACCCATCGAAATGGAGTACTTGATCATTCGCCCGCGTATTTCATCACTGTGGGCGCTGCGCGCATCGGTAATACTGTGGACGTCAGCGCCATGCCGTATTTGCTTGCTCATCACACTCCAAGGGACCTCTCTATTGTCTCACTCAGTGCCCCAAGTTGTTAAAAGCCTGGCAGTCTCCAAAGGTTCCCGGGCCCGGTTGCCTTCGCGGAATTCTTGCAGTTCAGCAGGTCCCCGCTAGGATCGGCAGGGATAGTTGGAGTAATGATTCTGGAGGAATTCGTGGCAGACGCCGAGCAGGGACGCAGTGTTTTGGTAACCGGAGGCAACCGCGGCATCGGGCTGGCCATCGCGCGAGCCTTTGTTGAGAACGGTGACCGGGTGGCCATCACCTACCGCAGCGGGGAGGTTCCGGAGGGACTTCTCGGGGTGAAAGCCGACGTCACCAGTGAAGCCCAGGTCGATGCCGCGTTCACCGCCGTCGAGGGGGCCCACGGGCCCGTCGAGGTGCTGGTCGCCAACGCCGGGATGACCCGTGACACCCTGTTGCTGCGAATGACTGAGTCTGACTTCACGGACGTGATCGACACCAACCTCACCGGCGCGTTCCGGGTCATCAAGAGGGCGTCGAAGGGGATGATCCGCCTCCGGAAAGGCCGCGTGGTGCTGATCTCCTCGGTAACAGGGTTGTACGGAGCGCCCGGGCAGATCAACTATTCGGCGTCCAAAGCGGGCCTGATCGGTATCGCCAGGTCGCTCACCCGCGAACTTGGTTCGCGGGGTATCACCGCGAACGTAGTGGCTCCGGGTTTCATCAACACCGATATGACCGCTGAACTGCCCGAGGACACCCGCAAAAACTACCTCGCCACCATCCCCGCCCGACGATTCGCTGAGCCGACGGAGGTGGCCAACGTGGTGCGGTGGATTGCCAGCGACGACGCCGCCTACATCTCCGGCGCGGTCATCCCCGTCGACGGTGGACTGGGCATGGGCCACTAGCCGTACAGCTTCGACCACCTGTTTTCTGACTACTGTTTCACCGACCAAGAGTTTCACTGACTAAGAGGAGTACCCATGGCCGCGTTGGATGGCACAACGGCAATCGTCACCGGATCGTCACGCGGAATCGGGGCTGATGTCGCGAAACTGCTCGCTGACCAGGGCGCCGCCGTCGTCGTCAATTACCGGCAGAAGGCACCGCGCGCCGCGAAGGTGGTGGCGGGGATCGAGGCCGCTGGCGGGAAGGCGGTAGCCGTTGGGGCCGATCTGACCACCGCTGAGGGGTCAGCGGCGCTGATCCAGGCAGCGGTCGACAACTTCGGGGGCCTCGGTTTGCTGGTCCTGAATGCGTCCGGCGGGATGGAGTCGGGAGTCGAGGAAGACTACGCCCTGAAACTGAACCGTGACGCGCAGGTCAACATGCTGCGCGCGGCTATGGATGTGATGCCGTCGGGTTCCCGAGTGGTGTTCATCACCAGCCACCAGGCGCACTTCATCAACACGGTTCCCACGATGGCAGCCTACGAGGCCGTCGCTCGCAGTAAGCGGGCCGGTGAGGATGCCCTCCGCGAGCTGCTGCCGGAGCTGGAGGCCAAGGGCATCACCCTGGTCGTGGTTTCCGGTGACATGATCGAGGGCACCGTCACAGCAACCCTGCTCGACCGGGCTACCCCCGGGGCGATCGAAGCGCGCCGCGAGCAGGCCGGGCGGCTCTACTCGGTCGCCGAGTTCGCCGCCGAGATCGCGAAGATGGCCACCGCCGATGTCCCCAGCGGACACACCGAGTACGTCGGCGGCTACGAGTACTTCACCAAGTAGCGCGCCCAGCCCGGCCCGGGGATCGACCCGGCCCACCCCCACCTTGGGGTGGGCTGGGCTCAGGGGTGTGGATCCCCGGGGCTAGTGCCGGCTGAAGTGCTTCACGACGTCCAGGTACGGGACGTCGATTGCCGCGTCGGCCGCTGACCGGACCGCTGGTTTGGCGTTAAAAGCCACTCCGAGCCCGGCCGCGCCAAGCATGTCGAGGTCATTCGCCCCGTCGCCGACGGCGATGGTCCGCTCCACCGGCACCCCGGCTTCAGCAGCCCACCGCCGCAGGGCCCGCTCCTTGGCGGCACGGTCCACGACCGCGCCGACAACCTCACCGGTGAGATGCCCGTCGTCGCTGACGCCCAGTACGTTGGCCTCCGCAAAGGTCAGGCTCAGCTGGACGGCCAGCGGATCGAGCAGCTGGGTGAAACCGCCCGAGACCGCGGCAACCGCGTGCCCTGCCGCCAGATAGTGGCGGACCAGTTCCTCGGCGCCGTCGCTGAGTTCGATAACCGAGCCCACCTCGGCGAGGACGCTGACCGGAAGCCCCTTGAGCACCGCCACCCTCGACTGGAGGCTCTGGGTGAAATCGATTTCGCCGCGCATCGCCGCCTCGGTAACGGCGGCGACCTCCGCCTCCCGGCCAGCGTGCGCAGCGAGCAGCTCAATGACTTCCTGGCGGATCAGGGTGGAATCCACGTCCATGATGAGGAGCTTCCGCCCCTCGCCAACCAGCGGGGGAGGGACGACGGCGCAGCCCAGGTCGCCCGTCAGGTGGGGCCGCACAGCGTCCCGCAGGGCGGCGGCATCGCCGTCGAACGAGACGAAAACGGTGGACGCCTGGAAGCGTGGGCTCCCCGAGTTCTCGAGTTCGATGATGTGGGCACCGGTGTTCTGGACGGCGCCCTGGACGGCGATCAGAAACTCATCCGGAAGCTGCACACCGTAACTGACGACACCGAATTCCCTGGGCATAATCCTCCACTTTCACCATTCGTCTTCTACCGCAACGCGGTCAGCGCCACCTGGCCATTATCGCCGGGCGTTGTGCGCGCCCCGAAATCACTTCCCTGGACGACGTCGGCCGCTCGCCCTGCCCATCGACGCCTCCCGGGCGTCGGGCCGGCACCGTTTCGCGTTTGCTGCGCTAGTTGGCCTAATGTCTAGTGCTATGAGTGATGTTCTTGAGTTAGCTGGGGTAAGCCTTGTCCGGGGCGGCAAGACGCTGTTGGACAGTGTGGACTGGCAGGTCAAGGACGGCGAACGCTGGGTGATCATGGGCCCGAACGGCGCTGGCAAAACCTCCCTGCTTCAGATCGCTGGCGCCCGCATCCACCCCACCCGGGGTGTCGCAGGGATCCTGGACGAAGTGTTGGGAGCGGTGGATGTCTTCGAGTTGCGTCCCCGCATTGGGCTCGCCTCCGCGGCCCTCGCCGCCCAGATCCCCGAGCACGAAACCGTGCTCAACGTGGTGGTCACCGCTTCCTACGGAATCACCGGACGGTGGCGGGAGCAGTACGAAAAGCAGGACGCCCGCCGCGCCTTTGCCCTGCTCGATGCATGGGGCATGTCCACGTTCATGAACCGGCCGTTCGCCTCCCTCAGCGAGGGCGAACGGAAGCGCGTCCAGATCGCCCGAGCCCTGATGACCGACCCGGAACTGCTGCTCCTCGACGAGCCTGGTGCCGGGCTGGACCTCGCCGGTCGCGAGGACCTGATCACCCGGCTCGCAGCCCTGGCCCAGGACGATGAATCGCCGGTCATGGTGCTGGTGACCCACCACCTCGAAGAGGTGCCACCGGGATTCACCCACGCCATGCTGATGCGCGACGGCGCGGTGGTGGCTTCCGGTCCGATCGAGACCGTCTTCACCGAAGAGCACCTCAGCGCGGCTTTCGATGTGCCCCTCGACGTCCGCCACCAGGACGGCCGCTACACGGCTGTCGCCCGCGCCCGCGCCTAGCTCCGGTAAGCCTGCTGATGGAACTGCTGCAGGGTGCCCTCATCTTTGTTGCCGGTCTCTGGGCCGGTGCCATCAATTCGGTGGTGGGTTCCGGCACGCTCGTCACCTTCCCGGTCCTGCTCGCGCTGGGATTCGCGCCGGTCACTGCGACCATCAGCAACGCGATGGGCCTGATCGCGGGCGGTGTGTCGGGAACCTGGGGGTACCGTCGCGAGCTTGCCGGTTTGCGTTCAACCATCCTTCGCCTGCTTCCCGCCTCGGTTCTCGGGGGCATCAGCGGTGCGGCTCTCCTCCTGAACCTGCCGGAACAGGTCTTCGAGTTCGCGGCGCCGATCCTGATCGTCATTGCTCTGGCGTTTGTGATCTTCCAGCCCGCACTGCAACGCAGGGTCCTCCTCCGGGCTGAACGCACGGAGTCCACCCGGGCCCACCCCGTGGGGCTGACCGTCCTCGTGTACCTGGCGGGCGTCTACGGCGGGTACTTCGTCGCAGCTCAGGGCATCCTGCTGGTCGGCATCCTCGGCATTTTCCTGCACGGCACCATCCAGAACGCGAACGCAGTGAAGAACCTGCTGGTGCTCGCGGTCAACGTGGTGGCAGGCATCTCGTACATGCTCTTCGCGTTCGACCGCATCAACTGGTGGGTGGTGCTGATCATCGCCGTGAGCTCCCTCATCGGCGGCTTCTGTGGTGCAGTGATCGGGCGCAGGCTTCGCCCGGCAGTGCTGCGGTCCATCATCGTAACTCTCGGCCTGATTGCCCTCTACATCATGGTCGCCCGGCTGGTCACCGGATGAGCATCCACCGTCTGACTGACCCCACCGACCCGCTGGTGTCGGACTACACCTCCCTGACCGATACCCAGCTCCGCCGACGGCGGGAACCCGCCGAAGGCCTCTACATTGCCGAGAGCACCAAGGTGCTCAGGCGTGCCGTCGATGCTGGCCACACACCACGGTCCTTCTTTCTCACCGACAAGTGGTTGCCCGATCTGCAGGACCTTCTGGAGCGCTTCCCCACGGTCCCCGCTTTCATCGGTACTGAGCAGATCCTCGAGCAGATCACCGGGTTCCATCTGCACCGTGGCGCGCTGGCAGCGATGGACCGGCCCCGTCCGCTTGACCTGGATGAGGTACTGAAGGGTGCGCACCGGATCGCAGTCCTTGAGGACATCGTCGACCACACCAACCTCGGCGCGATTTTTCGCTCCGCCGCGGCACTCGGTGTGGACGCCGTCCTGATCAGTCCGCGCTGCGCCGACCCGCTTTACCGGCGTGCGATCAGGGTCAGCATGGGCGCCGTCTTCCAGGTGCCATGGGTGAGATTAACCGGGTGGCCTGCGCAGCTCGGCGACCTGCAGAAAGCAGGATTCGTGGTTGCTGGCCTCGCTCTCGGGGACAGGACCATCGCCCTGGACGAACTCAGCGCCGCCCGTCATGAACGGCTCGCCCTGGTGCTTGGCACCGAGGGGGAGGGCATCACCCAGGCGACCCTCGAACAGGCTGACCACAGCGTGAGTATCCCAATGCGAGCCGGCGTCGATTCCCTCAATGTCGCGGCGGCAAGCGCTGTAGCTTTCTGGGAATGCCGGCGCTAGCTGCCGTGCCACACCGACCGGCGGCAAGATGGCTGGGACTGACCCGGGTGCGGTAGAGTAGGTAGCTGGTCTTAGGGCCAGCCAACTTTTCCAACCCCCTTGTGCCTGGCCAAATCCAGGCAACTAACGAAGGTAACACTGTGAAGTCTGATATCCACCCCAAGTATTCAACGGTTGTCTTCCGCGACCTCGCGTCCGAGAAGTCATTCCTGACCCGGTCCACCGTGACCTCCAAGAAGACCATTGAATGGGAGGACGGCAACACCTACCCACTGGTCGAGGTCGAAATCTCCTCTGAGTCGCACCCTTTCTACACCGGCAAGCAGCGGATCATGGACTCCGCCGGCCGCGTCGAGCGCTTCAACGCCCGCTTCAAGGGCTTCGGCAAGAAGTAATGCCGAAAGCAGACTAGTCTGCCTGATGGGTCCGGACCGCTTCGGTGGTCCGGGCCCATTTCTTGTTCAACCCCGTCGACCAGTCTCCAAGGAGCACCCCCGATGACCGCTCAGACCCCCGCAGGACCTCTCCACGGCGAGGTCAAGGTGCCCGGTGGGAAGCTGGTCGCCGCCGATCTCGAAGTCTCCAACGGAGTCCTGACCGGAGTGTCCATCAACGGTGACTTCTTCCTCGAGCCTGACGAAGCGCTCGACGACATCAACCGGTCCCTGGAGGGCCTACCGGCGCACGCCTCGCACGGGGAATTGACAGCCGCCGTCGTGCAGGGGCTGGACCCTGCGGCGGAACTGTTCGGCTTCTCTCCGGAGGCGGTGGCGACCGCGGTCCGCCGCGCCCTGGGCCTGGCAACCGGGTGGGCCGACCACCAGTGGGACATTATTGGGCCCACACCGCTCTCCACCGAGATGCACGTCGCGATGGACGAGGTCCTGACCCGGGATGTCGGCGATGGGCGCCGCAATCCCACCCTGAGGTTCTGGGAATGGGAGTCGCCGTCGGTGGTGATTGGCAGCTTCCAGTCGATGCGCAACGAGGTGAGCCCTGAGGGGGTGCAGCGGCATGGCGTGAGCGTGGTCCGCCGGATCAGCGGCGGGGGAGCGATGTTCATGGAACACGGTAACGCCATCACCTACTCCCTGTACCTTCCGCAGACTTTGGTGGACTCGTTGAGCTTCGCCGAGTCGTACCCGTTCCTTGACGCCTGGGTGATGGACGCGCTTCGCACCCTCGGGATCGAAGCCTGGTACCAGCCGCTCAATGACATTGCCACCGAGATCGGAAAAATTGGCGGCGCCGCGCAAAAGCGGCTGAGCAACGGCGGCATGCTGCACCACGTCACCATGTCCTACGACATCGACGCCGACAAGATGCTTGAGGTGTTACGCATTGGCAAGGAAAAGCTGTCCGACAAGGGCACCCGGAGCGCAAAGAAGCGGGTGGATCCCCTCCGCCGTCAGACCGGCAGGTCCCGGGAAGACATCATCCGGGTCATGATCGACACGTTCCGGGCGAAGTACGGCGCTCAGGACTCAACGTTCACCGATGATGAGGTGGCCCGTGCGGAGCGCCTGGTGGAGGAAAAATTTGGCACCCGGGACTGGCTGTACCGGGTTACCTAGCAGACGGACTCGTCAGGACGGACTTCCCCTGGGCGTGTAACGATCGCACCAGGTGGTCGCGTTCCTCCAGGACAATCCGGCGCAGCGCCGCAGGCGCCGACTGGTGAGTTGTCAGCCAGCTATCGGCTGCCAGCACCACCCGATGCTCTTGGGCTGCTTCACCCGGCGTGAGGTCCTGTGAACCGGGGAACAGACCGCGGACAATGCGGCTAGCCATCTCGATTCCCATGGCGTCCCACACGCGGGCAATCTCGGCGAAATAACGATCAACGTACGGGGCCCGGAGTTCGGCGGGGCCCTCGCCGAACCCGGCGATGGTTGCTGACAACAGTTCGTTGGACAGCCGGGTCCCGAAGATTGCTTCTTGCCAGGCCTTCTCCTTGATGGCAGCGTCAGGTACCGAGGTGGAAGCCCTGGTGAATCCTGCCTTACCGGCCGCGGTGCGGTCCCGGGCAAGCTCCGCTTCCAACTCAGCACCCGAGGCCTGCCCCTGCGCGGCCAGCGCCTGCCAGAGGAGCCAGCGCAGTTCGGGGTCCACGGCCAGCCCAGTCACGGTCTTAGATCCGTCGAGCAGTTCCCTGAACCACTCCGAGTGGGTGTCGCTGTGCAGACCCAAAGCGGCTGCTGCCCGGGCCCAGACCAGCTGCAGGTCGGAGGCAGGTTCGGCCGCGTGCAGACCCTCCAGCACCAACGAAAACAGCCGTTCCCGCAGCCCATCACGCTCGTCAGCCGGGGAGTAGTGTTCCACGGCGTAGTGCGCGTTCCGGACCATGACCTGCAGCGCACCAACCCCTGACTCGCCGGGCGCAGCGAGCTGCACCGCGCCCAGGTAAGCGGCCGCTGAGAGCGCCGCGTCACGGGTATTCGACCACAGCGCCGCCTGGCAGACAGCCCGCGCCAGCGGCTCCTCAAGCCGGCCGACGCTACCCAGCAGGGTCGCCAGCGACCGCTCATCGAAGCGGATCTTTGCGTAGGTCAAATCATCATCGTTGATGAGCAGCAGATCGGGTTGGCGGGTACCCACCAGCTCAGGGATATCGGTCACGGCGCCGTCGATACGCACATCGACGGCGCCGGTCCGCACCAGTGCTCCGGCGTCGAAGCTGTAGAGTCCGAGCCGCAGCTGGTGCGGACGGAGTGCTGCCGCGCCAGTGACCGGGTCGATGGCGTCCTGGTGGATCACCACGGAACGGTAGGTGCCGTCGTCGTCGACCGCTACCTCGGCACCGAGCAACGGCACACCGGACGTCTGGAGCCACTGCTGTGCCCAGGCGCTCATGTCCTGGCCGGTGGCGTCCGACAGTGCTGAAAGGAGGTCCGCCAACCGGGTGTTACCGAACGCGTGGGTCCTGAAGTAGGTGCGGGCCGCCTCGAAGAATGCTTCGCTGCCGGCGTAGGCCACCAGCTGTTTCAGCACCGAGGCCCCCTTCGCGTAGGTGATCCCGTCGAAGTTCTGTTTGGCCGCTTCCAGATCCACAATGTCAGCGGTAATGGGGTGGGTGGACGGCAGCTGGTCCTGGAGGTAAGCCCAGGCCTTGCGGCGGTTGGCGAAACTAACCCATGAGGTGGCGGAACCGGTGGCTTCGGCGACGGCAAGGGCGCCCATGTAGTCGGCAAAGGATTCCTTCAACCACAGATCGTCCCACCAGAACATGGTCACCAGGTCACCGAACCACATATGGGCCATCTCGTGGAGGATGGTGTTGGCACGGGCCTCATATTGGTCATGGGTCGCCTTGGAACGGAAGATGTAGGCCTCAGTGAAAGTGACCAACCCGGGGTTTTCCATGGCCCCGAGGTTGTATTCGGGGACGAACGCCTGTTCGTACTTGCCGAAGGGGTAAGGATATTCGAACCGTGAATGGAAGTACTCGAGTCCCCGCTTGGTGACATCAAAGATGGTGTCCGTGTCGAATGCCTCGGCCAGGGACGCCCTGCAGTAGAGCCCCAACGGGACCTCGAGCGTGGACCCGTCGGACATGGTGCCGGACCAGTGGTCGGTGGCAGCGAAGTATGGGCCGGCCAGGATGGTGGTGATGTAGGTCGAAATCCGTTCAGTGGGCGCGAAGTGCCACACCCGGCTGTCCTCCCCGCCATCCTGACGGGTCACCTCGGCTCCGTTGGAGGCCACGACCCAGCTTGCGGGTGCGTTCACCGAGAAGGTGAAGGCGGCTTTCAAATCGGGTTGCTCAAAGTTGGCGAAGACCCGGCGGGCATCGGCAGGTTCGTACTGCGTATAAAGGTACGTTTGCCCATCGGCGGGGTCGGTGAAGCGGTGCATGCCTTCGCCGCTGCGGCTGTAGAGAGCGGTCCCGGTAATGGTCACTACATTGTCGGCAGCCAGATCCGGAAGGGTGATCCGGGCGCCGTCGACGACGACGGCAGGGTCCAGGTCCGTGCCGTTGAGGGTAACCCGGTGCACCTCACCGGCGATGAAGTCCATGAAGGTCTCGCTGCCCGGTGAGCCGCAGCTGAAGGTGACGGTCGAGCGGGAGAGGAACCCGGCGACCTCAGGATCAGCGGCCTCCCTCAGGTCGAGGTGAACCTCGTACCTGTCGATGGTCAGGAGACTGGACCGGAGGGCTGCTTCGTCGCGGCGGAGATTTTCGTTCATCACCCGGTCATTCAATCACGGCCGCCGGGTCTTGCCTCAGTCGGGGAACAGAGCCTCAACCGGAGCTGTCCCGACCAGCCCCTCGGCCTCCACCGTCAGTTCCGCGCCAAGTGTGACGACGGCGTCCGCCTTGCGACGAGGTACAGCAGAGACGAGGCACAGCAGAGAAGTGCATCGATCACCGATCGGCTCGTCGCGAAAACTCACCGCGATGCTCACGACGTGACCCACTCCACAATATGTATTACAGAAAATTCGTGGCAATGTTGAGCCCATGTCCGACCTTTTCGAAGATTATGCAGCAGCAGCCAGCCGCACCCCCGCGTTCGATGAGATGTTCGCGCCCGGCCAGTTGGCACGCACCGAATACAGCCAGGTAGCCGCAGCTCTCAGCGAACTGAACCTCGCCGATGTTACCGCTCGCGCCGATTCCATGGCCCGTACTTTCCTTGACCGCGGTGTCACGTTCGATTATGCGGGGGAGGAGCGGCCCTTCCCGTTGGACATTGTGCCTCGGGTCATCTCGGGCAATGACTGGCAGGTTCTGGAACAGGGTGTCAGCCAACGGGTCCGCGCACTTGAGGCGTTCCTCAATGACGTCTACGACAAAATGTCGGTGGTCGCCGACGGCGTTATCCCCCGCCGCCTCATCACCTCAAGCGCCCATTTCCATCGGCAGGTATCGGGCTTCGACCCGGCCGGTGGTGTTCGGGTGCACATTTCAGGGATCGACGTCGTCCGCGACCAGGAAGGTACCTTCCGGGTACTTGAAGACAACGTCCGCGTGCCCAGCGGCGTCAGCTACGTGCTCGAGAACCGGCGCGCCATGGCCAAGGGGCTGCCGGAGGCTTTCGGGCAACAGCACATCCGGCCGGTCGAAGAGTACCCCCGTCGACTTCTTGCAGCGCTTCGGAAGACGGCGCCGTCGTCCGCTGAAGACCCGACAGTGGTGGTCCTCACTCCCGGGGTCTTCAACTCCGCCTACTTTGAACACACCCTGTTGGCGGGATTGATGGGTGTGGAACTGGTGGAGGGCCGCGACCTGATCTGCCGTGGCAACCGCGTCTATATGCGCACCACCGCCGGCGAGCAACGCGTGGACGTCATCTACAAGCGGATCGACGACGAGTTCCTCGATCCGTTGCAGTTCCGTTCCGACTCGATGCTCGGCTGCCCCGGCCTGGTCAACGCGGCGCGCGCCGGCACTGTGACGATCGCCAATGCCCTGGGCAACGGAGTGGCCGATGACAAGCTCGTCTACACCTATGTCCCCGACCTGATCCGGTATTACCTCAGCGAAGAGCCAATCATCGCCAACGTTGACACGTACCGGCTTGAGGATCCAGTGGCCCGCGAGGAGGTGCTGGACCGCTTGGACGAGCTGGTGGTCAAGCCAGTGGACGGCTCCGGCGGCAAGGGCCTCGTCATCGGCCCCGACGCGTCGAAGGAGGAGCTGGACGCTTTGAGGGAGCGGGTCACGGCCGACCCCCGCGGTTGGATCGCACAGCCAGTTCTCCAGCTCTCCACAGTGCCGACCATGTCCGGCGGCCAGTTCAGTCCCCGCCATGTGGACCTTCGTCCATTCGCGGTGAACGACGGCGACGACGTCTGGGTGCTGCCGGGTGGGCTCACCCGGGTGGCCATGAAGGAAGGCTCCCTGATTGTGAACTCCAGCCAGGGCGGCGGTTCCAAGGACACCTGGGTGGTCGACGAACAAAATCAGACCCCGGTGCGTCCCCCCGTCGAGACCGTGCGTCGCCCAATCCAGGAAAGGGTCTGGCCGATCGAATCGGGGTGGCAGGACCGGCAACCGGAGCAACAGCAGCAGCAGCAGCAAGCCGATTCGGTAGCAGCCCCCGCCGGGGGACACCGCGGGAACCGTGGAGAGGACACAGTCAATGCTTAGCCGGATCGCTGAATCCCTATTCTGGATTGGTCGCTATGTGGAGCGCGCCGATGGCACGGCCCGTATCCTCGATGTTCACCTGGAGCGCCTGAACCAGATGCCGCGCAGTGAGCAGCGCGATGTGTCTCGGCAGCTGCTGGGAGTGATGGGCAGCCGGGCGGAGGGTGACGAGCTTGAACTCTCAGACCTCTTGCAGTCCCTGGCCTACGACCGAACCAGCACCACCTCCATTGCTGGCGCCTTGGGCGCGGCACGTGAGAACGCCCGACGGGCACGGGAGACCGTGTCCGGCAGCGTGTGGGAGAGCCTCAATACCACCTGGTATGGCCTGACCCAGCACCGCAAGGATGTGGTGGGAACCTACCGTTTCTGCCACTGGGTGGTCGAACGCACTGCGATGATCCGGGGTTTGTCGGATACCACCATGAGCCACGACGAAAGCTGGCAGTTCCTCGTGCTGGGCAGGAGCCTTGAGCGGGCAGACATGACAGCGCGCATGTTGTCCACCCACGATGTGCATGCTGCAGGCATGTCCTGGGTCAATATGTTGCGGTGTGCCGGCGCCTACGAGTCGTTCCTGCGCACCCGGAGGGCTTCGTTTGGCGACCAGCAGGCGGCGGAGTTCCTGCTGCTGGACCGGTTGTTCCCGCGGTCGATCGTGTACGCGCTGAGCGACGCTGAGAAGTGCCTGACCAATCTCAACCCCGCCTACCGCCGGGTTGGGTTTATCAACGACGCCAGCCGTATCGTCGGCCAGGCCCGAACGTTCCTTGAGTTCCATCAGACCGACGACCTGATGTCAGAGTTGCCCGAGCACATGGAACGCGTCCAGAAGGCCTGCGCCCAGGCTTCTGACGCAATTTCACGCACCTACTTTTCCCAGGCGGACGAGCTGTCCTGGGTGGGAGAACTCTCATGACCCGCTTGCTGATCACCCATCGCACCGGTTACAACTATGTGCGCAAAGTGACTTTGTCCTACAACGAGGCGCGGATGACGCCGCTCACGGACCCCCAGCAGGTGGTCCTTGAGTCGACGCTGAAGGTGTCGCCGTCGAGCGCTGCCGTGTCAACGTATCGCGACTACTGGGGTACCAGGGTGACCGCGTTCGACATGCAGAGCGCCCACGAGGCGCTTGAGGTGACAGCCGTCACCACCGTTGAGGTGAGCCGGATAGAGCGGATTCCTGCCGACGATGAGGTGGTGACCTGGGACCACCTCCGCTCTGACGAGGTCATCAACGAGTACGGCGACTGGCTGCCGCAAACCGGGTTGACCGACCCAGACCCGGAAGTCAGCGCCAACGCGTTACGGCTGGCAGCTGATCGCAACCCGCATCAGGCAGTGCACGCGATCCTTGAGTGGATCAAGCAGGAAATGTCTTACGTGCAGGGCGTCACCGGCGTGCAGACCAACGCTCGGGACGCCTGGGATTCGAGGAAAGGCGTGTGCCAGGATTTGGCGCATCTCGCGATTGGTGCGTTCCGCAGCATCGGCATTCCCGCACGCTACATTTCGGGGTACCTGCATCCACGCAGCAGCGCCGGTATCGGTGAGACTGTCGCAGGTCAGTCTCACGCCTGGGTCGAATGGTGGGACGGCGAGTGGCGCGGCTGGGACCCCACCAACAGCGGACCGGTCAGCGACTTCCATGTTTCGGTGGCGCGTGGCCGGGACTACAAGGATGTATCGCCGCTGAAGGGGATCCTGTCAGGCGGCGGCGGTTCGACGTTGAATGTGAAAGTGGAGATCACCCGCGTCGCATAGGCCAGTTCCAGGCCGACACTTGTGTTCGCTGTGGGCTTAATTGGGGTGGGTCCTGACGGTCTGTTGGGCGCCGAAAAATGTCGGTGGCAGGTGATGTGATGGAGGTATGAAGCAGCAGGAGGAAGCCGGTGTGAACCGCAGCATTGCTGCGGCGGCCACCGAGGTTGAACTGGCTGGCCCCGAATCGCTGGTGGCCATGTTGCTGCCTTGGGAAGCTAACCGTGTCCCCGCGAAGGAACCCGCCGGACAAGACGCTGACGGACCGGCTGACAAAGCATCTGAGGCTGCGTCGGATCCGGTGGCGACGATCTCGGATTTGTTATTGGCCGCGGATCGGTTGCTGTCCTGGGTGACTGCCCGGCAGGCCGAGCTGGTCGTTGATCTGCACCGCGAAGTGCAAAGCCTCGCCGCGTCCCGTCCCGCGTCGCGGCAGGGTGTCGGTACGGGGTTGGGGTTCACCCTCACCGCCGAGGAACTAGCGCCGTTACTGAATCTTTCCGGGCGGGCCGCCCACCGGTTGTTGGGTCACAGCCTGACGCTGGCCCTGGACCTCCCGGAAACCCTGCAGTGCCTGGGAATGGGGGTGATCTCGGTCCGGCAAGCCCAGATCATCGCCGAGGAAGCCCTGTTCCTCCCGGCCGAGGTGCTGTCCGGGTTTGAGGATCAAGTCCTCCAACGAGGAGCGCACCTGACTCCACCCCGGTTGACAAGCCTCTGCCACCGGATCCGGGAAAAGCTCCACCCCGATTCCATCACCACCCGCAAGGCCGCAGCCGTTGAGGACCGGCACGTGGAACTCACCCCCGCCCACGACGGCATGGCCTGGTTCTCGGCCTACCTCCCCGCCGAACAGGCCTGCGGCATCGAACACCGCCTGACCTTCATGGCCCGTGCCCTGCAACACCCGCACGAGGACCGCACCCTCACCCAACTCAAAACCGATGTCCTCACCGACCTCCTCACCCACCACTGCGAACCCGGCACCACTGGCAATCCAGGCGCCACCAGCACACACACCACCGGCACTCCAGGAACCGGTGAGCTGCTGTGGTGATTTCGGACGGCGGATTTGATGGTTTTCTCTACGCTGCCATGGCTGGCTGTTGGTAACTGTAGTGGA
>NZ_BAAAIJ010000021.1:0-13544 GCF_039526005.1 Arthrobacter flavus
GCAGACATACTGCCAATCTCACTTTCAGTAGAAACCTCAGTTTAAGAGGTCCCACTGTCCGAAATCCCTAGGCCGCTCAGACCTAGTTAGGGTTGAACGATGGGGTCGCAAGAGCCGTCGCCCACCGCGGTGGCGACGGTTGAGGAGCTGGCCCCGGACTCAGGCGACGACGCGGACCAGGGCCACCAACCTAAAGCCAATCACGAAGACTTAGCGCCAACCACTGTTCCGCTGCAGGCCAGACCCCGTCATGGGCAGGATTAGAGGGTAGATCTAGCTCGGCCTCAGTGAGCATTATCGGTTCCTCGCGCATCACGAGATCTTCAATCCACCTATCTAGCAGTTTGTCGTAATAGCGGCGGTATCCTTTCGAAGTGCCTACGGGACTGCCCCCGCTCTAGTCGTATTCGTCTTGGCTAAGTACGCTTAATACAGGCCCGGTGAAGATCCCCGGCCCTCATGGTGCCGGTTGTCGAGGAAGTCGCCCCCCCAGCTCTCCAGGCAGTCGGCACCGCCACGATAAACCCCGGCACCGACACTTAGCCGCCGTCAGCAATCGACGCAGCGAAAAGCGCGTCTAGTCCTGCTGATCGGTACGAATCACGATCAGCGCCGACCCTTCCGGGATCAGCGTGGTTGGGCCCCCGTTAGCAGTCCAGTGGCTATGCGATAGCTGATTGGTGTTCTGCACTCCAGCGTTCCCAGTGTCTTGACGGCGTCAGTCCGTCGAGGGATCCGTGGGGCCGTTCACGATTGTAGGTCTCTTTCCATTCGTCGGCCAAGTATTTCGCCTCGGCCATCGTGTCCATGATTTCTCCGGTCAGTTGTTCCCTTCTGAATTGGGCGTTGAATGATTCGGCGAATCCGTTCTGCCAGGGCGATCCCGGGTCGATGAACGCGGTCTCCACCCCGGCGGTGGCGCACCAGTCGATCAGCGCGGCGGCGGTGAACTCCGGACCATTGTCCGATCGGACATAGGTGGGCACAACTCCGGTTTCGGCGATGATGTCCTCCAGTGCCGCGACCACATCGTTGGAGGTGAAGGACCGGCGCGCGATGATGGCCAGGGCGGTGCGGGTGTATTCATCGATGACGTTGAAGAACCGGATATGCCGACCGCAGGAAGTCACGTCGGATTGGAAGTCGAAGCTCACCACGTGCATCGGGTACTCGGCCCGCAGGCGCTTGTGCTCGCCGGCGCCGGGACCGGTGCGGCGCTTCTTGCGCGCCTTGGGCTTGCACGTGAGTCCTTCGGCCCGCCACAGCCGGCGCACACGCTTCTTGTTCAGCGCCACGCCGTCCCACTGCGGTTGCTCGAGCAGGTGCCAGCGCGCCTTGCGCCAGCCCCACGCCGGATACTTGCCGGCAACGGCGCGCAGATCAGAGCGCAACTGTGCCTCTTCAAAGCTGACCACGGGTCGGCCTTTGCGCAGCGCTGACCGGTTCTGCCCCAACACCTTGCAGGCGAACCTCTCGGACGCCCCGAACTTCTCCTGCGCCATACGAACGGCGCGGCGACGTGGTTCGGGGCTCAGAATTTTCCCCGCGCCACCTCATTCAAAATGTCATTGGCCAGGACCTGATCGGCTAACAGCTTCTTCAGTCGCGTTCTCCTTCTCGAGGTCCTTGACGGCCTTGGCCTGGGTGGCGTTCTTCTCGGACCCGTACTGCTGAAGCCACCGATACCAGGTCGCCTCGGTCACCTGTAACTCTTTGATGACCTCGATCATCGGTCGTCCGTCGTTGAGCATTTTCTGGCCCTGACGCACTTTGGCGATGACCTGATCCGGGGTATGTCTACGTGCCATAATCTGTGAATTTCCTCCTGCATCCATTATCGGATGCGAAACTCACATAGTCACCGGACTCCTACCCGGGGACCCAACCAAGCGCCTCTGGCGCCTCGCGGGCCTCATTGTAGGTAGCACCGCTAGCAGCGATCCGGCTTGTCTCAGTCTCACCGCCGCCGTCGCCGCGCAGAGTACCCGTCAGCTCCATTTTGGTTCTCCCTGTCGCCCGTCGGTGAGATTTCCGGGGACTGCCTTACACATGATTGATGTGAGCGATAAGACGAACAATAAGAACCCTGGCAAACCGCCCCGCAACTCGTGGATACAGTTTATTCTCGATCTGCTGGCCTACCTGCTGCGCGCGGAGGTGAAGTCTTGGGTCAGAGCATTGATCGACTACCTAATGGGTAACCCGCCGCTTTACGAGTGAAGGCTACGCGTGGGCCTTGGTGTAGGCATCTAGGATCGCGTATGAGACCCGGCCCCGCACATTGGGATTCAGACCGTTCTCCTGCGCCCATTTGCGGATCTCCTGAAGTTTTTCGCGGTTTCGGGTCGCGGAGAGCCCGGCCTGTCCACTCTGGCCCTGACGGCTGTTGGATGCCTTACGGCCTCCGTTCACATATACAGAGAGCGCGGCCCGCAGTCGCGCGGCGTTCTCGGTAGTCAAGTCGATCTCGTACTTGGCGCCATCGATCCCGAACCGAATGGTCTCCTGAGCCTTCTGACCAGTCAAATCATCGACTAACTGAACCTGTACACGTTGTGCCACTTGTTTACTCCCAAAAGTAATAGTCATCAACCAGGAGATTTCTCAGCTCTGACTGTACAACGCGGACAGTTTCTGTCGAACTGAGTTGAAAGGCGGGCTGAGGTAATGAAAACGAAGGGGGTGCCACCGCGCCGAGCATGGTTTTTCTGGTTGTGTTCACCGGTTCCCGGTCCTGTTACGGAATTGTGAGGCGTGCTAAGTTCAGCGAATGAGTAACGAAGAGAGGGTGCGGATCGGGGTTGTTGGTTATTCGGGTCCTTATCGTCCAATCGGCGAGGTCAAGAGGGAGCGTTACGGTACCTCTCACCTTGGCGAATACGACCGGCTCTGTGAATACCACGGCGGGTCGCTTGATCTCAGCCGGGAGGGTGTTCGTACTGTTGAGTCGATGCTTGCGGGGATTCCGAAGGATCAGTGCTTGACTCTCTGCGACGAGGTCGCGAGATATGTAGGAGATGCGCTTTGCGCCGTTGCCCCGGGGGTTCGGTGGGAAGTTGTTGATGGGGTCGCGCAGATACAGCTGTCGGCTAAGACCAAATGGGACGTTGCGCTCTATGTGGAACAAAACATCGGCGCAAGCAATCGAGATTTTCTATCTGAAGCTTTGGACGAGATGCTGCTGATAGTCAAAAGGAATCGGTGATCACCCTACGAGAGTGATCACCGATTCCATAGCGTTCGTTACCCGCAATCGAACCGCGCGAAATCCGGGGTTTCCTCGTAGGCCACATATGCCGTATCACCTAGGGTCAGAATTCCGTCTGAGACTCCCTTGAATCCGCTGAGATTTCCCGTCGGGCACGAGTACTCCGCTTCGCTCTGCAGCTCAGGGCCGAAGGCAGCACGAGATCTGTTGAAGGCAACGGGTTCCAGAGTGAAAAAGACTAGGTCTTGTTTGATGATTTCTAGATCCATCTGAATATTTGTTGCTCCAGGGCAGAAAGTATTTCCCTCGTTGTACACACTGCTTGGCTTATCCAGCCGGAACGTAAAGTAGATCACACCACTTATGCGGCATCCATCTGGAAAATTGAGTGCCGCGAACTCTCCGGCAGGTTCCTCTGAAACTGGCCGGTATTGGGTCTCGTAGGTCTGAAGGATGCCGCCGCCGCCTGCATCATCGATGATCTTTTGCACTTCTTGAACGACCTCATCCGATTCCTCCAAGGGGCCGGGTACTACATGGGGTGCGGAGGATTCGGCTAGCAAGCTTCCTACGGGGGCTGGCGCTGCATTGGCGCTAGGCACAATCACTGTTGTGCCAAGTACCAGTGCCGCCGCAATCGCAAGTGCCGATCTGTGTGACTTCAGTGTCTTTCTCTGTTTCAGCGATGTGGACATTTTATACCCCATTTGTTTTAGAGTTCGAGACTAATTTATTTATCTTAGTCACATTTCCAGACAATCTGGATTGAATAGGTGTAACGCAATAGCTTTGCAATGTTCATCTTATTGCGGTAACAATACTATAACTTTGCAGGAATCTACTGGTTGCTTATATTGACTACATGGAGTAGTTAGTTACCCTCGCCAATAAATCAGGAGGGGTCTCGCGAGTGATCTTTCCCGGATCTTCTGAGCAAACTTCCTCGCAGCCGAGGCCATGCCAGGCTATGAACTGTGTCCGCCCGCTAACGATCGTTTCTCACACAAGCGAGGGAGGACTGAGAATCGACATCGAGACCAGTCGATTCTCAGGATCCTCGCGTCGTGAATTGAACTAGAGATAACAGAGGGCAGTGGCGTATCGAGCGGACCAAACTGGAGGCCTACATCACCGACGCCTACCAGCGCACGAACGAGGCAATCCGCCGTGGTGACCTACCCGCCGACACCGGCCACTAACCGCAGCGCCTACAACTCATCCGGCGCAGCGGGAGTGACCGCGCCGACCCACACCCAGCCCTGGCGCTGGGTCTTGATGCCCGGCTCGAAGAAAGACACCTTGACCGCTGTCTTTGTCCACGCCGTTGCGTGTCCCTTCACCCGGTACGCGCTCGACGGGTAACGAATCCAGATATGCACCCGCCGCGGTGCAGGGAACTCATGAACAGGATTCGACGGTAAATCCAGTTCCGCCTCCGTGAGCATCACCGGTTCCTCCCGCATCACCAGTTCCTCAATCCACCCATCCAATAACCGGTCATAGTATGTCGGTGGGATGCGATATTCGATTACGTCGAATTCAGTGATTCTGAGAGCTACGGTCTTTGTCGGCTGTCGAGAGCACACGCAAGACGGGGTAACTCTTGTCCGTCGTAGTTCCATCAGTCTGTTCATAACAAGTCGGTAAACTTCGTTCGATCGCGTCTTGTGCCCTGTGCGGCCCCGTGGAAGCGTGATTAGCAGGCCTGATGGGGGCCTCTCGCTAAGGCGAATCAATTTCTATATGGGGGAAACATGCAAAGTAAGTTCCTTACTCGCGCCTGCCTTCTTGGCTTAGCTACCGTGATGACCGCTTCTTTCACTACCGTTCCGGCGGTAGCGGTGAGCGGCACGAACGCGACCGAGTCGCTAGCCAGCAGTGCGGAGGGCAAAGCAATTCTTGATGCAGCTCCAGAGGTATTCCACGACAGAGTCACGAACCTTGACGCTGTCGGAAACGGTGTGGCTTTTTCCACCGATGATGGGGATGTCACCACAGTGCCAACCACGTCGGATTTGCCGGTCGTGATCGGGGCGGGGACGACTTCTCCGATAGAAGTTGCGCTGCCATTTCCGGAGACCACAGAAGATGCTTCCATCACTTCAGATGACTCAGTGATTTTCGACCATGGGAACGGCGCGTCTACTGTACCGGTGGTGAAGCTGGACGGTTCAGTGCAGATCACGACCGTCATCGAGTCACCGGAAGCGCCTACGGAGTACCAGTATGTTCTGACCCTTCCAGCCGGGGGATCGCTGCAACAGCTTGACGACGGCGGAATTTTCATCCTCGATCAAAATGGTGATCGGCAAGGCGTCATTGCTCCGCCGTGGGCGAAGGATGCGAATGGCAAGGAGATAGCTACAAGCTATTTGGTAGAGGGGAACGTCGTCACTCAGACTGTTGCACACACTCAAGCAGAGGGCCTCGCGTATCCGGTGATTGCAGACCCGTGGTTGGGACAAGCGCTAATCGCTAGCGCCTACTGGAGCTATGACCCGCGAGGCTTCATTTTGAACATCACACCAACAGGGGCTGGACGGCGCTTTGCGGGTGTCGAACCCGCCGCCGCCGGATGGAACGATCTGATCGCAATGTTCCCGACGCAAGCACGGCAGGGTCGGATGGGCCCAAGCATGCGCGAGCAGTACTACTGCCACGTGTACGCGAACTTCTTTGAGCCCAACCAGTACAACCTTGAGACCTGGCGCCCATACTCACCGGCTAACGCCTTCGGGCAACTCAATCCGGTCGTGCGTTGTAACCCGACCTAAATCGATGGCGCGGTTGTGATTCTAAAATTGAGATGACTGATCGAGATTGAGATGACAGATCGAGGAGGGGAATGAGCATGCAGAAGAGTATTTTGGCCACCCGATGGTTGGCAATTCTGGGTTTCGCAGGGGCCTTGATTTTTCTTGCGTTTTTGCAGATCACTGCAACGTTCGGCAGTGGGCCAGAACGAACGATGGGGGATGCTTGGCCATGGTTTACCCTTTCAGGGCTTTTCGCCCTCGGCGTGGTCGGCACGATCATCACAGTCATCCTGATAGTCATTCGGTCAGCTAATGAACGCAGTGTCAAGGATGGCGAGCAAGAAGTAGGTAGGCAATAAATAGAAAGCCCTGCTTGGTCCTTCCCCCTTGGCGGAGAGGACCGAGCAGGGCTTTGTCGCATCTACGGACTGTCGACGCGCCACAGACACGCGTCGAGTCCTGCGGGCGGAACCATAATTCAACTTCGTCCTCCCCGGATGGCTGTCAAGCTCACCGCATGGCTGGAGCATCGCCGGTGAGTTTGTGCCAGTGGGCTGCCGTGGTGATGCTGATTCCGAGGATGCGCGCTGTAACTGCGGGCGGCACTTGAGTGATGATCGCGGCACTGGAGGCCTGGTGCGCGACGGCGGGTTTGGCGCCGAGATTCTTGAGCCGTGCGGCAAGGCTTGATGCCAGTTGGTGGCTGCCGTGTTGGTATCCGGGAAAGATCCATGTGTTGTCGTGTGCGGCGCCGCCGAAGCGGCGTTTGTCTATTTTGCCGGAAAGGATGATTTCGACCCATGATGTTGCCACCGGTGGAAGGTCCAGTCCGACCGAGCCAAGTTGAATCCGTGCAGCTCCGCCGCTGACGGAAAGGTCAGTCAGTTTTAAGGCGGCGATTCGATGCACCCGGATGCCGTAAACGACGTTGAGAAGGAGGGCTAACGCCAGGCGTGGGTCATGGTTCTCGTCCACGAGGGCACGACGTAAGGCGTTTTCGTTCTCAGATCCGATACTGCCACCGATCCGAAAGGAGAGTCGTGGGTAGTCGGGCGGCATCAGGGACCGATTGGTTCCGGTCTTGCCACACCACCGGATAAAGCCGCGAACACGGAAGGCATCGCGCGGCGCGTTCCTTGCCCAATCGTCCAGGTGTTCCTGGGTTGCCGTCGATGCTGTCTGGTGTGCTGCGTTGAGGTGATTCAGTAGTGAGAGAACAAGGCGGAGTTCGCGCTTGTCGTTTGATGCCTGAGTGTTGGTTGTGGGCCCTTTCCTTGGCCGTCGCTGTTGGCACCATCGAACGAACTGGCGAAGGGCAAGTTGATCGGCTGAATTCGGGAGGGTAGCGATCTGGTCGGCGGTCCACGTATGCAACCGGTGCAGATATTCATCCCGTTTCGGTAGAGCACCCAAATCGACTAGCAGTGAGCGCACTTGATTCACGGCGCGTGCCGTTCCCAGACGGTCGAGATCTTCGTGTCGGGCGGGGCATGGAAGAGATACAACGGCCGCCAGTATCTCCCAGGTTCGCTTGCTCTTGATTAGTTGCATCACATAGTGCCCGTCAGCGGTCATGAGGTGTTCACGAACGGGGAGCAGCTCGGGACGACTCGCGAGTACGACCTCGGAGAACAGTTCGCTGATCGCGTCTGCGGCTCTGCACCGTTTGCAGTGACCGGGTCGGTTCACATGGTCCAGTTCACCGCAGCGCGCGCATTCTCGCCGCGTGTCGGGTGAGTTTTTCCAGCACCGTTCGCAGTACCGGATTCGAGCCAGTATTCCTACGGTTCGACCAGGATGGCCGCAGGTCGTGGAGGATGATTTTGGGGCATCGTGCATCAGTGGTTATTCAGTTACTCGTGCGGGCCGAGGACGCAGGGCACGTGAGCGAATCACAGCAGACGCGGAATCTGAGCTACCCGCTTCGCCAGACGCCTTATCCTTTTGTGCGCGACCGAGATCCACCTTCACGATCAGGTCATCGGCGCTGCAGCCAAGAATGTCGGTCAGGGCCATCAGTACGTGCAGGTTCAAACGCTCCGGTCGCTCAGCGACAAGCCGATACACCTGGCTCGGGGACAAATGGACGCCCCGTTCCTCGAGGAGCGGGATGAGCTTTGTGGTGCTGAACATGCCAGCTGCCGCAAGTTGCTCTCGCAGGCGCCATTCGTATCCGATGATCTTGCTCATGCTGTCCTCATTTCAGGCCGGCGAACGTTGGGATTCTAGTGAGAGCTTCATTCAGCATGCGGTTCGCGAAGTCTTCGGAGACGTGCGTGTAAATTCCCGTTGTCGATTGATAGGCATGACCGAGTTGTCGCTGCACGAACAGCGGATCATGACCGTCCTCAATAAGATGCGTCGCGTAGCTGTACCGCAGACAGTGCGGTGTAAGCGCCGGATCCAGCCCGAGCTCATCCCGGTAGAGCGCGAAGCGGTCACTTAGCGATCGTGCACTGAGTCGGCCAGAACGCTCCGAGAACCACAGCGCTGGACTCGAACCCGCACGCATCAGCGGCAAGACGTTCTCAACGTAGTCGAGCAGTGCCTCGACCGCCCAGGGCATGACGGTTGTCACTGTTCGTGGTTTCGGTGGGGACCCTTTCGAGGCCTTCCCATATCGGACCCGGATAAAGCCGTAGTCCCCGAACGCGCTCACTTTCGGGTTGCGATACAGGTCGGTCACATCAAGCCGCACGGCCTCCGTGGCCCGTAAACCCCACGCGTAGACAACCTTCAGCAGGGTGGCATCACGGTACGCAGCGGCGGCTCCTTTACGGCCGGCCGAGAGCCGCAGCTGAATTTCTTCGTCCGCCCGGTCGAAGAGGAGTTGCAGTTCCTGGCGGGTCAGTGGTCGTCGACGCGGATCTCCCTCGTACTCCTGCACATGTGGGCGAGTGTTCCAGTCATGGCAGATCTGCACCGGGTGGGTTCCGAAGCGCTCTTGGCACTGCTGGACCCATCCGTAATGCGGTGAGCAGATGAAATCACAGAACTGCCGAATCGCGATCTGGTACCCACGAATTGTTGCAGCCGTCAGCTTACGAATCGAGACCAGGTCGGTCATCCACTCATCAAACACGGCGGCAGTCCACTCCCATGGCCAGACACCTGAGTGTGTCTGGAACCGACGCACCATCAAGAGCCGGTCCGCAACGGTCTTAACGTGAAGTCGACGCCCGCCAAGCTGCTGAGCACTCCAACCATCCAGCATTGCCTCGAATACCGAAGTGTCTTCTTTGATGAAGGCGACACCCTCCACCAAGTGCATTGCCGAAACGCCGAAAGGGCGACCCCCATCCACCTCTATTCATCCCGCTTGATGCGCATATCATGCATTAGATGCGACCAATGCAGCCTAAGTCAAGCTGGTAGCCTTGGTGAAGTGGAAGGATGGCAGCATTCGACGCGCTTGAGGATCAAAAGAGTTCGCATCCGATGCATTTCCGCATGGTTGTTTCTGTACCGCTTGTTCTGGCCCACGGCGTTGCCGCCACTCTGCTAACTCTCAGAAACGAAAAATAGACTTTGTAGTGAGTCGAGTTGATGCGAGAGTCCTCGGCTCACCGTGCCGGTGTCCTAGACGCTCCCCCCAGTTTTCTAGGGCACCGGCACCATCACGTTAGAGCTCAGCACCGACAGTTACTCAGCCCCAGCGATCCGGCGTAGCTGCCAGCCGTCAGTATGTGGATCTGAGCTGATATCGAATACCAGGGTGGGGGAGACCGGCCCGGTTTGGGCATGGAACCGCCACACACGCTTGGTGATGGGACTGCCCTGACCGTTCACCGGTGTGTTTCCTGGCTCCCACCAGCTGCGGGTGCTGGACCAGCTCACCGGTTCCCCGACTGCCTGCCAGATCCGGCCACGCCACCGCATTGCCAGGGGAGCGCCGCTGCTGTGAAACCTCACGTCCACCGGTTCGTTGACTGTCCGTGGCCTAGCTTCCGTCGATTGTGCTGTCATGTGCGCGCCGCCCCTTCACCCTGTTATCGGTTCTCTCGTCAGGTTTAAAAGTAGAACACATGTTCGATTTATGAGAACCCTTAGAGGTGCGGCAGAATGAGCGGTATGTGCGGACGCTTCGTGATTGCCGGGAACAAGCAAGCGCTGCTGGATACCTTCGAGGTCATCACCGATCAGAGCGCAGATATGCAGCCGTCGTGGAACGTCGCGCCGATGCAGGACATTCGGTTCATCACCGAACGCCCGGACGCTGACGGGGTACTGGAGCGCCGCCTAGAGGCTGCCCGTTGGGGGCTGGTTCCGGTCTGGTCCAAAGACCCCAAAGCTGGGGCCAGGATTCTCTGCACTAGCGCCGGCAAGTGAGCGCGCTGTCTGTTTTCTTCTGGGGGACGGTGTCGCGCGGGTACCAATATCGATTTTCAATCGATTGAATGTCAATAGGTGCACAGACAATTGAGCTGGTCAACGGACCGGGAAGTCACCCTCGTAGTCGTTCCACGTACCCGCCAGCTGGTGCATGGCGAAAAGCTGGTCGTTCACAGAAGCATCCTTACCGGCGAAGTCCATGACGAAGTAGTTCACGCTGAAACCGTCGGCAAGGGTCGCCTCGTACTCTGTCGCGGCTGCATGCGTTCGGAAACGGTAGTAATTTGCTTCAGCTGTGCTGTATGCCTCAAGGCAGCTGACTTCGGAACCGCACACCGAATCAGTGATCTCTATGACCTCGGTAGTCACATCTTTCCCGGAGTACTCGGCCTCCATCAAGTCCTCGAGCGTGAGAGTGAGTTGAGGGTGCATAAACCAATAGATGATGCCTGCTACAAAGAGCAGTGGTACTCCCACCAGGACAGCAATAAGCCATTTTTTCCCCATACCGCCACAGTATGCAGGAACGGACTCGAAGGGAACCTGATCGACGCTTCGGCCACCGACGCGCTAGGGCATATCCACGAACGCTCACCGCTGATCATCCCCAAAGACCTACAAGCCGATTGGCTGGATCCAGCGACCACGGACAAGAACCAGGTCCGGGAGCTAGTCAACTCCATGCCAGAGCCTCATCTGGTGCCCCGAGTCGTCGGCAAAGAAGTCGGCTCAGTGCGCAACAACGGGCCACAGCTCATCGAACCAGCACAGTAGCCGGCCCTACCCCTCCAGATCGGTACGTATCGCAATCAGCGCCGACCCTTCCGGAATCAACGCCTCCAGCGCCTCGCGGGCCTCATCGTAGGTAGCACCACTGGCCGTAATGCGGCTTGTCTCAGTCTCGCCGCCGCCGCGCACAGTTCCCGTCAGCTCCACTTTCAAACCCTCACCATCCGCCGTGCTGACAGCCTCGCGCCGCCACACCACAATTCTATTTCGGTGAGCGCCTGGTGATGCAGGTTTGGAACATCAACCGCAACGGGGGAGGCATAGGCTGACAAGAATGGAAGAAGAAGCAGAAATACAGGGCCACCGCCTTTACACCGGCGCGACGATTGAAGAGCAAGCGGCTGTAGGCCGCATAGCAAGTTGGGCCGCGTCCGTGGAGCAGAACCTAGCGGAGCTGTGTGTCTCTCTGATCAATCAGCAGGATCACGAGGTGGGTTATGCCGTGATCGCGAACATGAGCGCTGGATCAATGATCCAGCTAGCAAAAAAACTGGTGAACGATTCAGACGCGGTTCCCGAACAGGAGAGAGCAGACTTCCTGGCTTTGCTTATCGCAGCACAGGCAGGGTTGAAGGAACGCAACAAGATTCTTCACGCGAGCACGGGAGAATTAAGGATTGGGGACAAACCACATTTTTTCCATCGGAGAAAAAGAGGGTCCGTAGCATCCGGGCCGCAACCTTACTGGGAAGCTACCGAGTACGGACAGGACGAGCTTGACGAGATCGGCGCACGTCTTTTCAAGGTGTCAGATGACCTTTGGGCCTACGTCAACCTGCCAGCGGATTGATTCTCAACTGTTCGCCAGCTCGACCCTAGCTTGGGCCGGTAACGATGGTTTGAGTGACACCACTAGGTGAGACGGGGGAGTGGGGGACACGCCGAGGGTGACTGTGTCGTTTTGCGTGCCCGTTTGAGCCTGTTGCATACCTACGTTTGTGCAAGCTGGTAGGTGCCCCAAGGAAGCAGCCGGGCGGTGTTGGTTAAAGGCTAAGGGCCCCGCAGCACTTGGCCGCGGGACCCTTAGTAATCCATAACAGGGAACCTGCCCCTGTCTTCATTTACAGTTTACTCCTATGGGTACTGTGCAACAACCGATCGAGCGGGTCTTGCTGCAGCGGATCACCCCGGAACGGCTTAGCCCGTATGTTCAGGAGGCTGGCAACCTGCAGGGAGCTGTAAGGCTCTACCGGTGGAATATCGATCTATCGGGAGCGGTCTATGAAGCCCTTCATGTGTTCGAGGTACTTCTGCGTAATGCCATGGATGAAAAGCTGTGTCAGTGGAACGGATCCCAACCGGATCCTAGCCACGGCCGTCTCCATTCGTCCGATTGGCTCCTGGACCCGTCTTCTCTATTGATCCGTATCGCTGGTCGAGACATTCCAGAGGCCAAACGCCGCGCCTTGAAATCAACGCGGCGACGCCCGGAAGGACAACGAGAGCCACGCCACGAAGATGTCCTCGCCGCAATGTCTCTAGGTACTTGGCGGTTCATTCTTCCCGGCCGCAGCGACGCCGGTAAGCAACGCCTCTGGGACGGTGCCCTCCACGAAGCCTTCCCCCACCTCACCAGGTCGCCGCGCCAGCTAGAACGAGCAGTTGAGGGTGTCTATCGGCTCAGGAACCGTGTTGCCCATCTGGAACCGCTGATCAATAGCAACGTTCAAGCGCAACTCGTAAACATGCGCACGGTCATCGGGGCTATTGACCCGCTGCTGCTGTCCTGGTTTGCTTCCACGGAACGTATCGGCTCTACCTTGGCCGACCGACCCGGCCTGACCAATACCTAAATCCGAAATGCACGTCCACACCATTGGTTTTCCCGTTGTGACGCGAGTTATTGCCTCACGGGGCGTTCCAGAGGACATAGTGGGCCGTTATCGGCGTTTCTGCTCTGAGGAGTACGTCAACCGATCAGCGTGACGGCGGGAGTGCCCTCCCTGCCCAGGGTCCTGACAGTTGTTTCCATGGGCTGGAGCAGTCTCAGTTGGTCAACCTGCGCCGACCAACCCGGTCTGCGTGTGGTGCTTCTCATCGCCGGCAAGGTCGAGGTATTAGTCGCTCGCGGTTTTTAAGGTGACTGGAGCAGGCGGCCACGTGGAGCCGTCCATCAACGTGCGATCTCCTAGAGCTTGATCTAGCTGCAGGGTGCGCTCGACCCACGGGTTACCGGGACAGTCGGCGCCACCCTGGATCTGTTGGGACGTCCAGTAGACCGTGACCTCGTCCTCGGTCTCAACAACGACGGGTTCGGTCGCCAGGAAGGGGGCAGGGTCCCTAGCACCCGTACAGTCCACCTCAGAGATCCGCAGATTCAGGGTCGTACTCTCCGAGGTCGAGGTGTCGCGCGACAGAGCTATCTCCGCCCATGTACTTCCCTTGGTCAAGGCTGGTCGGGCACCGCAATTAGATTGCCAGCTTGTGGCACGCAACTGGGCGTCCTGACGTCCCAGGAC
>NZ_BAAAIJ010000021.1:13847-25938 GCF_039526005.1 Arthrobacter flavus
TGTGCTGAGGGTTAGCCTGCGCATGTTGTCCATCCCATTCGCCATCGCGGATGCAGTTCTGATGCTCTGAGTCTGGCAGAGGTTCTGCGCGAATTCGAGGGGCTTGCATGAGGGATTCCGCCGTCCGCTCTGCGGAAAGGGTCTCGGTAAGCAACAGCTTTCTGAGACACCTGAATTGCGCTTCGATGCAAGACCTTGATCACCGGCTTGGCGGCACTGCTTCTGTCTCGGAAACTTACCTGACCGTGCACCGCCGAACAAGCTGCTCGTTCGGGACTGCTGAAGGTTTGGTTGACTCCTGACCTGTGAGGATCAGCCTCGCGGGTGGAAGGATGTTCATCATGCCTAAACGGCAAAAACCCGGAAGCCTGAACCTGAGAGCAACCCGCGTTTGAGAACATCCGAAGGTGTGTCGGGGTTGGGTCTTCGCCATTCCATTGAGCAATGGGTATCGAACGGCAGTGCTCAGCTACAGCGGTACGCCCGTTTGGTGGGGTGGTTGTGCTGTGACCAGGTCTCGTCGGTTGAGCTCGGCAGTGAGTTCTTCTAGGCGTCCTTCAGTTTCAGGTTCAAGATTGGAATCAAGGTATTCAGCGTCCAGCTCCCGGCGAACCTTGCTGTTGAGCACTTCCACCTCAATGTCATCCAGGATGGTGAGATCCGCTGGAAATAGCTCTTCTGGCGTGATCCTGCTGTTGTGGTCCATCGGTTCTACCTTCTTCTGAACGGGCCCGGCTGGGATAGTAACTGCAACGATGTGTCCACTCTGATCTTCGGGTACCACCCTGCCCCGCACGAATGACCTGATGAGAAGATTGTCCACCACGCGCTAGGTCAAGGAGTCAACAAAATTGGGGGCAGGCCCGCTCGCTCCATCAGGCTACAACGATTCGTCTGGTTTGGGCGGTGGTTGTGCTGCGAATAAGCCACGTCGGTGAGGCTCCATGGTGAGGTTGTCCTCGTTACGCTGTGCTCGGATGCAGGCTTGGTTTGTCGATTGGGCTGAAGATCAGTTGTAGGTAGCCGCCGGCGTAGACACGTTCGACATGCATGCCGTAGACGGCGCGTACCGCTTCGGCGGTGAGGACGTGTTCTGGGGCTCCGGCACTGACGATTCGGCCGTGGTTGAGCATGACGAGGGTGTCGCAGTAGCGGGAGGCGAGGTTGAGGTCGTGGAGGACGACCACGGTCGTTACATTGAGTTCGGAGACCAGGCGCAGTATTTCGTGTTGGTAGCGGATGTCGAGGTGATTAGTTGGTTCATCGAGGAGTAGGTGATCAGCTTGTTGGGCCAGTGTCCGTGCTACGAGGACTCGTTGTTTTTCTCCGCCGGAGAGGGTTGCGAATCTACGATCCGCGAGGTCTCGTGCGCCGACGCGGGTCAGGGCGGCTGCGACCGTGCGGTGGTCTTCGCGGTTGAATGGGGTCAGGAGCCGGCGGTGGGGGGCGCGGCCCAGTAAAACCATCTCAGCGACGGTGACGGGCAGGTCTGATGGTGTTTCCTGGGCGACGACGGCCACCCGTCGGGCCAGGGCTGTTCCGCTGAGCGATGTGACCGGGTCGTTATCGATGGTGACGAGACCGTCTCGGGGTCGAAGCGCGGCATAGAGGGTTTGCAGGAAGGTGGTTTTCCCGCTGCCGTTGGGGCCGATCAGCCCGACTACCTCGCCGGGTCCAGCGGCTAACCCGACGCCGTCTAGTACCAGGTTGCCGTCGTAGCCGAAGGAGATGTCGGTGGCGGAGATCATGGGTGAGTACCTGTCTTGTTATGTGGTGTCAGCGAGTCGGGTCGAGCCGGCGGATGAGGACGAAGAGCAGCGGCGCTCCGACGAGCGCGGTGACGATGCCCAGCGGCAGTTCTTGTGGTGCTAGCACGGTGCGGGCGAGTACGTCAGCCCAGATGAGGAAGATCGCGCCGAACATGGCTGCGACTGGGAGGAGACGGCGGTGAGCGGTACCAACACACATCCGGGCGACATGGGGGATGATCAGGCCTACGAAGCCGATGCCGCCGGAGGCCGCCACGAGGGATCCCACACAGAGTGCAACCACTAGCATGGCCCCGGCACGTAGTTTGTTGGGCGATATTCCCAGCGTCTGCGCGGTGTTGTCTCCGATCGCCAGCGCGTCGAGGCTTCGGGCCACGATCAGCAGCGTCAATAGGGTAGCGAGTACGACTACTGCGGTGATTAACGCGGACCCGCCGCTGGCTAGTGTCAGTGAGCCGAGGATCCAGAACAGCACGGCGCGGCCGGCGTCGGGGTTGTCTGAGGCGAAGATCAAAAATGAGGTGATCGCGTGGAGCACATACCCGACTGAGACCCCTGCCAGCACCAGGCGGGTTGATGTCATCTGGCCGCGGACGCGGGCTAGCAGGAACACCCCTACCCCGGCCAGTAGCGCTCCGATGGCGGCGCTGGCTGCTAGGGAGCTCGAACCGATCCCGGCACCGAACCCGAACAGGATCGACGCGGCGGCCAGCGTTGATGCCCCGGAAGTCACTCCCAGCAGGTAGGGCTCGGCCAGCATGTTGCGGGTTAGCGCTTGGAGGGCGACCCCAGCGATGGCCAGGCCGGCACCGACAGCGACGCCGAGCAGCACACGCGGCACACGTAAGAGCCAGACAATGGCGTCCTCGGCCGAAGTCCAGGTGACTTCCTGCGGAACACCGAACAGGTGATGGCTTACTATTTGGGCGACTGTTCCCGGCGCTATACCGACCGGTCCGAGGCCCACAGTGATGGGTATCGACACCAATAGGGCGATAATGAGACCACCCATCCACCACCAGGTGTTACGCCGCCGCCGGTCGTGGTCGAGGTCATCAATCTCTGTAGTCAAACCTGAATTCGCGGCCAGCTCGGGGTGCGGATCCGGACCTGGATTAAGGGATACACCGGGGTGTGGGTGGACGTCTTCGGTGGCGCTCACTGGTTCACGCACTGGTGGACTGGCCCGAGGGCATGGCCACGGTCACGGACGGTGGAAGGCGGAGCGTTGCCGGGGTGAATCATCGTTGCCTTTCGGACGTTGGCGAGTGCGGGTGCGGGTGCGAGGGTGATGGTGTTGGGTTGTTGGCCCGGATAGTTAGAGCGGCGGCCAGGGCGAGCAGGGTGAATGCACTGAATACGGTCCCGGCTCCGAGGTATCCGCCTGCGGCGAGTCCGGCGCCTCCGGCGGCTGCGCCGAGGAACAGGCCTAGGCTCATTCCGGCTGCGCTGAGGCTCAGGGCTGTGCCGCGCACGTCACCGCAGCGACCGACTAATAAGGTCACTACCGCGGCTGCGATTACCGCGTGAGAGGCTGACAATACGGCGGTGGCCAGCAACGATACAACCAGAGTTGGGGCCAGATACACGCCGAAGAGGGAGATCGCGGCAAGGATGAGGCAAATGCGCATGGCGCGAAGGGCCCGGTGCTCGGAATCGGTGGTGTTCAGCAGCCGCCCCGCGATGAGGTGGCCGAAGAAGAACGACCCACCGCTGAGGGTCCAGACGAACGCGAACGCGGTTGGTGGAAGGTCGAACCTGTCGTTGTAGAACACGGCTAGGAACGCGAGGTGTCCCATGAATGCCCCGGCTCGGCCGAACGCCACCATCAGCAGTGCCCGCGCACCCGGCACGGCACCGAGCATGCGGAAAGCCGCGAGATATCCGGGCCGTCGCCCGCTGTTGAGGGCGGCGGGCACCTGGTGGCGGTGGCGGAGCAGGATCGGAGTCAGCAGTAGTGCCCCTACCGCGGCCGCGATCATGTTGCCTTGCCAGCCCCACCATAATGCAGGAAACGCGAGCAGCGGCGCGGCCAGGGTCGCGGCCAGGGTCTGCGTGGTCATCACCAGAGTCGCGGCCCGGCTCGCAGCTGGGCCGGTGCCGAACCGGTCTGCTGCCGCCGTGGACAACGCCGGGTACAGCAGCGCGTTCGACACGCCGATCAGAACGCAGAACAATGCCAGGGCAGGGACCCATGTAATGGTTCCGACGGCGGACGCGAGAGCCACGAGCACCAGAGCCACGGCAGCTACCTTCGGCGGCGGGATTCGCCCGATCAGCGGTGCCACAGCGATCCCGGCGACCACCGCACCGATCCCTCCCAGGCCGCGCAACGCGCCCACCGACGCCGCGTCACCGTCGCCGACCGCTGCGGCAATTGACACGAGGAAGACACTGAACACGGTGAGCGGCAGCAGACCAACCACCGAAGCGAGCAGAATGGGCCACACCATGGCGGCAATTCGCCAGTCGCTGAGCAACGGCTCGACTTCAGATCTCTCACGATCAGTCCCGTGATCAGTCTCGGGGTCGATCGCGTGATCGGTCAGGTGGTCGGTTGGGTGGTCGGTTGCCCCTGGCGGGGCCGGGTCAGCGATGGTCGGGCCCGCGCTCTGGTGCTTCGGGGCGTCGCCCGTTTGGAAACCTTTTGCGCTCATTGCGTCCCCGCGATCTCTGCACAGATCATGTCCACGTCTTCGCGGAAGTCCTGAACCAGGAATGCGTCGGACATTCGTTCGCCGTTCCGGGCTCGGGACGCCCCCACGAGTTTCTGTTCATAGTTTTTTAGAAGGGCGTCGATTGTTGGGCAGGCCGAGTCCAGGTGCCGGGCCACGCCTTGGATGATCTTGGTCCGGTAGTAGTCCTCTTTCGGCATCCTTGGTACGTCCCACTGCCCGGTGTTGTCGAGGAAGATTGGTTGGATGGGGATGGCTGAGAAGTCGAAGTACCTGCCGTTGCAGTCCGGTTCGGAGAACGGGTCGACGAGCAGGGACGCGTAGCGCACGTACACCAAATATTCTTGATGTAGTGGAGGTAACCGTTCGAAGCGTTCCACGTCGTCAGCGCTGATACTCTGCGGACGCACCGGGTAACTATCTTCGAGCATGAACCGGAGCAGGTTCACCCCTGTGGCACCGAGCTTCTCTACCAGTGCTGTGAGCTCCTTCCACTGTGCCACCATGGTGCGAATCAGAGCCGGGGTGACCGGGCCCGGGCTATACAACAGCACACCGATCAGGGGTACATTCCAGGTCTTCTCCAACTGTCTCGCCAGCACTTCTGCCCAGTCCTGGGTTTCCTGATCGAGCCGTTCGGCTTCGATCACGACGTGCACCGAGTTCTCATACAAGACCACAGCAGAACAGCCGCCGTCCTGGCACTCGACCGGATACGGCTCCACCCGTAACGGAAGCGGCATCGGGATTTGGCAGTAATAGTCCGGAGACCGCCGCTCCACCCGGCACCTGATGGGATCCCGCGCTCCGGAAGCCTCCAACACGATTTCAGTCTGGCCATCGTTTGGGAGCCCTTGCCTAGACGCCACCAAGGTTGCCAAGGCCATGCAAGCATTACCGCAAAACTCATCGGCGGCCATGTGTAAATGCGCATCCACCCCCGGCAATACCGGCTCTTGAATGAATCCGACCTGCTCAGCGTGCACGTGCCTGACCGACATGATCGCCGTCGCGATGTCCAAGTACTCCCCGACCGGATGCTCAGTCCTGACCAAAAGAGTCATGTTCTGCGTTGGGCTCAACTTCACGAGGTCGATCTCCTTGACCGTCATCGATACCCCATGACTTACCGTCGCACCTACCCTCATCCCGGGGGGAAGCAACGCCTCACTCATTCGCGAGTTGGTCCGCCAGCAATTCGAGCCCGTCAACGGCAAGCGGGCTTGCCGAGGTGTAGAAGTAGTTCAGAGGCAGCAACGCACTGTCATCAGCGACGGCGTCCAGCCCGGCGAGCTCGGGCCGACTACGAAGCTCCTCAATCACATCAGCTTCGGTCTCTAACTCCGAGGAGCCGGTGGGAAGGAACATCCCGAACACCAGATCCGGTGCAGAATCGACGATCTCCTCCGCATTTGGCTCAAAATAGCGCTTCTCCACGCCGCCAAAGCCGTTGTCCAAGCCCAACAACGCCATCTGCTCCGACACCAACGCCTGACCACCATAGGCCCCCAATGGGCCCTCCGCGTTGACATACAGTGGGATCGCGCTCTGCTGCGGCCGTTCGGCTACCTGCTCCTCAACCGCTGTCACACGCTCACGCAGACCCTGAATGGCTTGATCAGCGATCTCCTGGGTCCCGAACAGCTTTCCGTATGCCTCAATGTCGCGATAGATCAGATCAAAACCGGGTTGCTCACCGACCGACGCGCCACCTTCCACACCCGCACAATAACCACTGACAGTAATCAGCTCGACACCGGCCTGAGACAGACGTTCGGCCAAGGCATTGATATCACTAGCCGCCGAAATGTCGGTACCAATTGCCGCATCCACCCCCGTACTGATAATCATCTCGAACGACAGATCATGAGAATCCTCCGTCACCCGCTCGGCACCCTCGACGACGTCCTTCACCTCAGCGTCGAAGGGCACCTCCAGGCTTCCGGCATAGTGCGTCACCGAGTCCCCGGCACCAGCTGCGACCAACAACCCCGGCGCTTCCGAGCCAATGGCCAGAACCCTCTCCGGTGGAGTGTCGAAGATAACCTCCCGGCCGCAGCTATCGACGCTGACCGGCACCGTAGAAGGTCCGGCCGACGCCGACCCGCCCGAAGCGGCGGGATCACCGTCCGTGGTACTTGTTCCACAACCGGTGACCCCTGCCAAGACAAGGACCACCCCTGCAGTAGCGAAGCGGAAATGTCGCATGAGGCAAAACTCCATAATCGTTATGAGGGCCCGCCGGTCTGGGCGGGCCCGTGGTGAGCTGAGTGAACTTGAGTGCAGTCCCGACACGGACGTCCACAGGCAGCTTCTGTGATGTTTATACAGCCTGCGCGTCGAGAGACTTTCCAATAGATTATTGGGAATGATTCTCAATTGCAAATAATCTTCCGTCAGCCTACTCGGCGCCAAGCCGCCCACCATGAACTGGCCTCCAACGCTTCCAACAAGCAGTAACCCTTACCCGCTCAGGAACTGTACTGCCCATTTGGAGCTGCTCGTCAATAGCAATGTACAAGCGCAACTCGTCAACATGAGCACGGTCATCGGGGTTATCGACCTGCTGGTGCTGTCCTGGTCCGCTTCAAACGGAACGTATCGGCTCTACCTTGGCCGACCGATTTGACCGGATCAATACCCATATCTGACACACGTCCACCACGCCGTTCCCGCTGTGGTGAGGATGGTTGGGTCGCCGGAGCGAATGTTGGGGGCTTGAGCCTATTCCGGTGCGGGCGACTAGCTGCCGTGGTTCAAATGTGCCCACAAACGGTCGCGGTCGGGTTCGGTAACGAGGCTGGCGTCAAATGTGCCATCCCGATCGAAGCGGGAATCGTAAGTGGTGAAGTGGCCGGTCAGCAGCTCCTCCACGACAAACCATCCGGGACTGTAGTCCTCTTCGACGTCCTCGTGCTTCCCGTCGGCCCAATGCACCTGGTTCCACATACATTCGAGCTTGGACCAGAAGAAAGGTAATGAACGCATGGGGGTGACCGAGGTTGTTACCCATCCTTGGATTTCGCCGTTCAACGACAGCTGCCACACCGCATCACGAAAAGGATCCAAACGCGGATCTCTGGGCCAATCCGTTTCGTCGAACGACGCGTCGAACCGCTTGGCAAACCATCCCATCGTTCAGTTGTAGCAGCCCGGTTATTCGAGCGTGGAAACATTCACGCTCGTGTTGGCTGTCAACAGTGGCTAAATCGTTCGTATTTGCTACAAGGACCGTCGCCGTCGCCAAAGTGTGTGAGTAGCAACGCTGAGTGGCGCGTTTTCACAGCGGTAAGTGGCGTGTTCTACTTCGCGTTCAGCTCCCGTGACCGGCGGTAGAAGGTTGCGCGGGACATGCCGAGGTCGCGGGCGACCTGCGCTGCCGGCTCACCACTGTCGACGAGTCTGAGAGCGTTTCGGATTTTGCTGTCACTGATCAGGCGTGGCCTTCCTCCTAGATCCTTCCCTGCTTCCCGCCGCTTCCCGATCGAGTCGACGATCCGCTCGCGCTTGATGTCGTGTTCCATCTGCGCCAACGCCGCCATGATCGTGAACAACATTGAACCCATCGGGGTGGACGTATCGACGTCGCCGCCGCCGAGGTTCAACACCCGAAGACCTGCTCCCCGGCCGCGGAGCTCCTGGGCGAAGTCGAGCATGTTCTGCGTCGATCGTCCCAGCCTGTCCAGGGTCGTCACCACGAGAGTGTCCCTGGCTTCCAACGCAGTGAGTGCCCGATCGAACTGGGGTCTCGTCGCCCGCGCACCGGACACTCCTTGGTCCACGTACAAGTCATCACGGCGCACCCCGGCGGCTATCAGGTCTGACTCCTGTCGATCTGTCGACTGAGGCCGAGTTGAGACTCGTGCGTATCCGATCAGCTTTGTCATATCGCTCCAGGTGTCTCGTATCTAATGTTTCGTACACTGATTCGAGCATAGGGTTTCG
The DNA here is from genome assembly GCF_039526005.1 of Arthrobacter flavus. Classification (NCBI taxonomy): domain Bacteria; kingdom Bacillati; phylum Actinomycetota; class Actinomycetes; order Micrococcales; family Micrococcaceae; genus Arthrobacter; species Arthrobacter flavus. The sequence continues at coordinate 22,237 of NZ_BAAAIJ010000021.1, forward strand.
AGGCATAGATATGAGAATTTTGAGTCCTGATGGTTCCGCCAACACGGACAGCTTTTGAAGTCACGCCGCGAGACGCCTCGTATCTCTAGGGATACGAGACGCCGCGGCAGAACCATGGGTCCGCAGACAGCGTCGTTTGACGCGGTGCCGCAGCCGTCCCTCGCTTTAGGTACGCCCGCGCACTCCACTTGACCCGTGCATCCAGGTGTCGATCACCAGGTTGGGTGCGTCGAGCTTCGCGAGGCGGCCTGCGTGAACGTGTTCCCACGCGATGAAGAGGATCGCATGGAGGGCCTCCATAATCCACCGGGCATTCTGGCCCGCTTGCAGGTCGCCTCGTTCTTGGCCTCGTCGGATTGCGTCGATGAGCACGGAATCGAGGGAGTCGATGCTCTCGATGATCTCTTGATCGTGGTCAAGTTCATGTATCCGCAGCAGGAAGTTGATTCGGGGTCCCATGGGGATCATGAGTTCGACGAAGCGGTGAAACACTGCCCATGATTGGTCCACGTCGAGCTGTGAGGTGAAGGCTGTATGGAGTGCTGATTCGGCGTAGACCTCTGTCATCTCCCCGATTGCATCCATCGCGACAGCCTGGAGGAGCGCGCACCGGGTCGGGTATAGACGATGCAGCGTGGAGCGGCCGATACCGATGCGCTCAGCGATATCTCCCAAGGCTGCGGTCGGGTGGTCGACGAGTACCTCCGCGATCGCCCGCAGAACAGCCGCCGGAGATTTGTCGAAAGCGGGAGGGGTGACCGCTGATCGAATCATGAACTCAGTCTACGGGATCCATTGAGATAATGTACCATCTGGGACATGAGTGGTTCATTTCAGACGCTTTCGCTTCCATGTGGCCGGCAGCAGCTACCCGATCAACTTCGAGGCCTGGCTTTGCTCGGCATCATTTTCGTGAACCTCCCGTTCCTCGCGCTGTCGAACGACGGGCTGTCAGCAGCGTCGATCACGTCGGTCGGGGATGGCGTGGTTGGATTTCTTATCGTCGCCCTTGCGCAGGGCAAGTTTTATCTTCTCTTTGCTTTTCTCTTCGGCTACAGCCTCACCCTCATCCTCCGCAAACGAACCAGTGACGGGATGCACCGGTACCGGCGCCGACTAGTCGGTCTTGCCGTGCTGGGACTGCTGCATGCAGTGTTCTTCTTCATCGGCGACATCCTCTTCAGTTACGCCATCCTTGGCGTCATCCTGTTGTGGTTCGTCACCAGAAGCACGAAGACAGCGTTGATCGGAGCAGCCGTTTCCTACACTGTCGGCCTGCTCGTGCTGGTCGCCCTAGTGGTCATCTCGATCGGCGCGACAACGTCGGCCGGAGGAATCATCTCGGACCCGGGCGCGCTGAACAGGGCCATCGAGGGCACGTTCATCGACGCTGCCAGCGCCCGACTGACGGTGCTACCGGAGGCGTTGATATTCCAGTCCATACTGAATTGGGCTCCAGCGCTGGCGATGTTTCTTCTGGGCCTCGCCGCTGGGCGCGCGGGAGTCCTCGCTGAACCGGAACGCTACCGGAAGCTGTGGAGATGGCTGCTGGGCGGGGCGGTCCTCATCGGCTTGCCCGCTGGTGCCTTCTCAGCGTGGCTAGTCTTGTTCGCCGATGACCCCACCGGCTTCAGCCGGGTCCTTGGTGTGGCGATCGGATTCGGGACAGCACCGATACTCTCGGGTGGTTACGTCGCTGTGGCTGCGATGACCACCACGTCGCGGGTTGCGGCTCTGACGGCGCCCGCAGGCAGGATGTCGTTGACCGGATACCTGGGTGAATCCGTCATCCTTGCGGCGATCTTCTCCGGATGGGGACTGGGGCTCTTCGGTGAGCTCACCCTCGTCGGAGCCGCTGCCGTGGCATTCGCCGTCTGGTTGGGACTGGAGATCTTCGCCAAAGTATGGCTAAGCTACTTCGCCTTCGGTCCGATGGAATGGCTGCTGCGGTGCTGGTCCAACGCCCAATGGATGCCATTGCGCCGGGCGGACATGGACACTAAAAGGCTGTCATGACGACGGTCGGCGGCATCTCTCGGCGCCCCCGAACCAGCGCTATCGGGCTACTCTCCGCCGATTGGCTGTCCGTGACCGGGAACTCCATCGTCGGCATCGCCATACCCTGGCTGGTCCTGCAGCGCACAGGCAACGCCGCCCTGGCGGGGTTGATCGTCGCAGCGGCAATCGTCCCGCTAATCCTGTCGGCGCTGCTTGGTGGTGCCGTCGTGGACCGGATCGGACGGAAAATCAGCAGCATCCTCGCTGACCTTCTCAGCGCCGCTGCTGTCGCGGCAATCCCACTCATCGACCTCCTCGGCAATTTAGGCCTCGGGGTCCTGGCGGTACTCGTCGCCGTCGGTGCCGTATTCGACGGACCCGGGATGGCTGCACGGGAAGCTCTCACCGTCGATGTTTCCCGCGCCAGCGGAATCTCCCTCGTGAAGCTCACCAGCTACCGGGAAGCTCTCCAAGGAATCGGGCAACTCGCCGGCCCCGGTCTCGCCGGGCTGCTCATCGCCCTGATTGGACCCTTGCAAACACTATGGATCAGTGCCGCAATGTTCATCCTCGCTCTGACCATCATTGCTCTGACTGTCCCCAAGATCCCCGCGGAACGACCCGCCCGATCCAGCCCCGAAAACACTTCCCACCCCAATATCGGGCGAAGGTACTCCTACTGGGCGTCCGTTCGGGAAGGCATCTCCTACCTGTGGAAGGACCGAACACTTCGGGCGGTAGGGATCACCGCAGCACTGCTTCTCATGTTCCTCGTCCCCTTAGAAACGGTCGTGCTTCAGAGCTATTTCAGCACGAACGGCGATAGCTCCGGCCTGGCCATCGTCCTGACTGCATTCGCCGTAGGCGGCATCGCAGGGAGCCTCAGCTACGCCCTCGTCGCCACCCGAGTTCGACGCCGCCTACTCCTGATCGGGGCCCTCTCAGCCACCACGATCTCGCTCGCGCTGCTCGCCCTCCTCCCATCCCTGCCGATCCTGGCCGTCATATCAGCATTGATCGGGTTCAGCGCCGGACCCGTGAACCCACTAACGTCAGTCATCATCCAAGAACGCACCCCTGACCATCTCCGCGGCAGGATCATCGGCAACATCACATCTCTCGCTCTGATGGGAGCGCCGATAGGACTTCTTCTAGCCGGCCCCATCGTCGAACTCTTCGGCGTGCCCACCGCAATCCTTGCTATCGCCGCGGGATGCGCTGCCGCAACCATCCACGCAGCCCTCTCCAGGGCCTTCCGCACCCTCGATACGCCTAATTGAGACCCAGAGGCTCGACCTTCTTACATTCTGCGGGTCGACTAGATTGACCCGTTTCGACGCGTCGCATCATTGAGTATCCATTGACTCCTTGAGGCACCTTCAGTCCACACTCTGGGACCTCATGACGGGACCGCGCCCCCGAGCGCCAACGCAAGAACGCAAGAACGCAAGAACGCTCAAATATTGCGCCGGTGAGGCCGAAACGGTTCACCGCGAAGACTGCAGCCGTCTCGTAACTGATGTGCCTTGCAACCCATGCATTCGGAGACACTGATGAGCGAGGCATGGTGTGATCGATAAAGCGCGTCTGTGACAGGCCATGCTTCTGGTTTAGACGGCTATCGGGTCTGCCCAGGGTTTGGTTGTCACCTGACCTGTGAGGATTTGTTCTCACTGGAAGGATGTCAATTATGGCAAAGGCATA
>NZ_BAAAIJ010000022.1:0-17814 GCF_039526005.1 Arthrobacter flavus
AGAACATCCATCTCAGCAGGGCCACGAGCCCCTATACGCTTACGACACGAACCCGGCTTTCACCACGAACCACGGAGAGCCAGTTACATTGGTGGGTGATCATTGTCGGGGCGTCAGCCCTGTTTATCATCGGACAAGTTGTCTACTTTAGTCAGCTATTTTTCGAGCGCGCGATTGAGGATGGTGTTTCTGAAGTCGCAATCGCAGGACCGTCGAACATTCCTTGGGATTTATCGGTTGGAATTAACTCGGAAGTAGCCTCCACCATTGTCGTAGGTGTCGGGGCATTTGTTTTCACCATCAACGTCGCGGTATTTGCAGCAAGACTTACAGCACCCCACGACGAAGCTTCAATCCTCGATCTTGCTCGCTGGCAGAATCGAATGCAGGGGCTCGCCCCGCTCGCTTGCTGGGTAGCGCTGGCTGTCACCTTCACCCAGATACCCCAGAATGTCGGCCTAGGACTGGGTCTTCTGTTCGTTAGCGGACTAGCCATTAGCGCCTCAGACTTGCGTCTTGCTGGCCGTCTCGCAGCACTTAAGTTGGAATTACGTGTATCGGAAAAATTTAGCGACTACGCGGACAAGCAGTACGAAAATTTGTTGCACGCTCTACCAGAAAAACTTCGACCAGTCGATGCAGAAAATCCGCCTAAGATGAGCACTGCCATCGGGAATGCAGTAACCCCGATCATCGTGGCAGTTTCAATAGGTGCGCTAGCGATAGTGCATATCTGGCATTCGGACCCCTTTTTCCAGTCCATAGACGAAGAATCTCTAGGCGTAACCGGCAACCTTGCACTCCTGATTATGATGTGGATCATTTTATTCATAACTACCGGTGGGGCAATGTTGATGATGGTTTTCGCCATGGCGGCAAAAATTATTAAAGATGCGGGCCTCCAACCTTCACTCACCGGCTCGCGCGGCATCGGAACAAGATCAATGTGGGCCCAGTGGGCAACTATCCCACTCGCTATCATCTTAATCATTTTCTTCCCAATTGTATTTGATTTTACTCTCGATCACATCTTACTAAGTGGCCTAATTGTCCTACTTTGTTGCGCCATCCAATATCTTCTTATTCAAACTGCCATGCGTACGGGTCGAGGCCCCGGAATGGCGGCCGTGTGGTTAGCGGTTGCTGACCGACACGAGGACAAAGAGCTCGCCAGGACCCAACTCAATGCGGCAACGCTGGCCCATCAAAAGGCTGTGGAGCGCCAGGAATCTTTAGCAGGAATGGGATCGATAAATACGTGGTCGCCTGATGCCAAAGAGCCGACAGAACCCGCTTTGAATGATTCCGGTCGAAGGTCTAGTCCTTCGACCTGGATGCGGCGGATTATCCTAGCCGCAAAAAACGCTGCATCGGCCGAATAATCTCGAAACCAACAGGTCCGAGCTGACCAGCGAGAGCCAGACCCCCACGACCCCGCATGAGAATATGGATCCCGTGAAGCTACTCATCGACCGGGCCGCCCCCGACGACGCCGACCAGCTTACCGAGCTCGCCGCCATCACCTTCCCACTCGCCTGCCCCGCCTCGTCGAGGCCCGAGGATATCGCGCACCACATGGCCGCCGAACTTTCCCCCGCGAAATTCCGTGAGCACATCGCCAATCCGGACAGGACCCTTCTGTGCCTGCGTGACGGCGACCGCGACGGCCTAGCTGGCTTCAGCATGCTCATTCACGGCGACCCGACCGACGACGGAGTGCGTTCCTCGTTATCGATCTTCCCCACCATCGAGGTGAGCAAGTTCTACGTCCACCCGGACCATCACGGCCAGGGACAGGCCTCAACCCTAATGCAGGCAACCCTTGAGGTTGCCGTTCAGACCGGCGTGCGGGCGGCGTGGCTGGGAACGAACAACGAGAACCTTCGTGCCATCCGATTCTACGAAAAGCACGGCTTCACCAAGGTGGGGGTCAAGACGTTCCGGCTGGGTTCCGGCGTTGAGAACGACTTCATCTTCGAACTGCCATTTCCAGAGCAGCGCAGCTAAGCAGTCGGGAACGAACCTAGCTTTCGGGTTCAGTCCTGAAGTTGATCATCTTGTGGCTGCCGTCGCAATAGGGCTTGAGTGTCGACGCCCCACACCGGCACAGGGCCACCGTCTTGCGGGTGCGCCGTAGCTGGTTGCCGTCCGGATCAACAATGTCGAAGTCCCCACGGACCAGCAGCGGACCGTTGGGAAACGCCACGATGGTCTGCCTGGAGTTCGCGGGTGCCCGACCGCCCTCCGGGGTGGGGCTGTCGGGGCCGCCACCGTCCGGGGCGTCGTCGTCGTGATCGTCCCGCCCGCACCAGCTCATGCCGGTACCGCCGCAGAGGAACGGAGCGATGAGGTGCCCGCGTTCCAGGCGTCGAGAATGTAGCCGGTCATCCAGGTGTCAACGACGGCGGCCGCCGCGGCACCGAAGAACACGTCCTTCAGAAGCTCCGGATCGGATTCGACCAGTCCGCCAGCCATATCCCGGCTGGCGATCTGCTCGTGCACGGCGTCTGCCTCCACATGCTCATCGAAGTAGGCGGCGACGGCGTCGTCGTACCCGAGCCGCCGGAAGCCCCGCGCATACATGCGGTTCGCGAGCGAGGAAGTCATCTCATAGGCGGCGAGGTGGCCCACAATCGCACCTCGGAGGCGTCGGTTGAGCCCGAACATGGACATCATGTTCGACGACGCCAGGGTGATGGCGGGGACGGCGTCGAGATAATAGCCGTAGCTGTCATTCAGCCGGGCGCCTCGCATTGACTGGGCGAATAGGGCTGAGTGCATCCGGTCAGGGGCTCCTCCCCCGTACTCGTCCGCCTGGATTTCCACCATCGCGGCCTTCGCCCGGCCGGTGAGCCGGGGAATGGACCACGTGTGCGGGTCGGCTTCTTTCAGCGTGTAAATGGACTTCTGGATCAGGAACTCGCCGATCTGCTCCTCGGTGGCCTGCTTGGCGACGTAGCGGGACATGCTCGGCCCGCCGTCGGCACCGGTCAGTTCGAACAGGCCTGCGGCGACGTCGGCGCTGGTGGGCGAAGGCAGATCGGGCAGGGTGGCAGCGGATCGGAGCTGCGCCTCGTACGCCTGCTCCAGCAACCCGCGGGCGGCAATCAGGTCCGGATTCCATTCCCAGGCGGAACCGGTGCCGTCGATGCCGCTGTAGTGCAGCTCGAACAGGCAAAACAGCGTCAGCTGCAGGTCGTCGTCGAACGCGAAATCGTCGGTCGCCGCGATGGCGTCGCGCACGGCTGGAACAAGATCGCCAGCCGGGATTCGTGTGTCAGCGCCACTATGCGCCGACCCGTTCAGGATGTTCAGGAGCAGCGAGCTCACCGGGCCGCGAGGCTGAGGTTGCTTCATGACGGGACCCCTATCGTTGGGCAGTCAAACAGTTGGTAAACCAAGTCCTAAGCATACTTGCTATCCGGTGAACTGCACGCCCGGAGGTTAGGTTCAGCCGACGGCGGACGCCCGGACCGCGTCGTGGCCGAGCATTGCGTGCACACCCCAGGTTTCGTTGGCGATCTGCGTGATCCGCAGGTCCACGACCGTACTCGCCAGAGCCAGCGCCAGCGTGCGTTCCATGCCGTACAGGTCCTGCATCCAGGTCAACATCGCCTTGAGCGCTTCAGCGGTCGCGAGATTGAGGTCAGCGTTGAAACCAAAGGTGATCCGCGCCGTCGGCGTGATCGCATGAATAGTCTTCAGGGGTGCATCGACGACGACGTCGAGCACCAGCTCCGAGGTCATCCCGCACTCGATCGCGGTGCCGCCCACCTCACCGTCGCCCTGCGCGACATGCCCGTCGCCCACGCTGAGCAGCGCACCTGGCACGGTCACCGGGAGGAACAGGGTGGACCCTGCGGTCAGCTCCTTGCAGTCGATATTGCCTCCGCCATCGGCCCGCGGAGGAGTAGTGGTGAAGTCGCCGGGACTGTTGGGCGGCACGCCCACGACGCCAAGAAACGGGTGCAGCGTCACCGTCTGGCTCAGCTGATTGGAGGCCGTCCCCTGCTGCACATCGATATCCCACAGGAGCCACTGCGGGGCCCCGCCGTCGACGTCGAGCAGCCGGGTGAAGTTGTCGTTTTTTCGCCCGGCGTTCGTGAACCCCCAGGGGTCGGGCGTGAGCGAAACGAAGGTGACGGCCAGCATGTCCCCAGGCCTGGCGCCTGCGACGGCGATGGGGCCGGTGAGGCAGTGACCCCGCCGTTCGGCGAAAAGCTGTGGCTGATCCTCTCCGGGAACGGTCTGCCGCTCCAGATGCCCCCAGGCGTCAAGGGATCTAACCCGCACCGAGTCACCCGGCTGCACTGTGAGCACCGGTGGGGTATCGCGGGAGAATATCTGGGTGGCGGTGGCCACCGTCGGCTCAAGCAGGTGGGTCTGAAATGCAGTCATGGGTTCAGCCTACGACCCGCCCGTGCCGTGACCCCTCTCACAAATTGCACTTGCCACTTTGGGGAACCGGACTTAGTGTAGGTACATCTTGTCCGTACAACTTTGAGTTGCTGTCCCCTTGCGGCAGCCCCGACCAGAGAGAAGATTCGCCATGGTAGCCGAATCCCTTCCCAAGTCCCGCGTCCCCCTATTCGACATGATGAACCGCATCCCCGGGGGGCTGATGCTCATTCCCCTGGTTCTGGGATCGATCGTCGGAACCTTCTTCCCCGCCTTCCTGGAGATGGGTAGCTTCACCACCGCCCTCTTCAAGGACTCGGCACTCCCCCTGATCGCGATTCTGATCTTCGCCACCGGCATGCAGATCACCGCAAAGACCTCCGGCCCAGTCCTCGCGACCACCGGAGTCATCCTCCTGTTCAAAACCATCATCCCGGCCGCCCTGGTTGCCGCGTTGGGCCTGATGGTGGGCATCGACGGGATCCTCGGCATTTCCATCCTTGCCCTGCTGGCCTCCTTCGACAACAGCAACGGCGGTCTCTGGCTCGCGTTCACCGGGCGCTACGGCGACAGCCGGGATCGCGGTGCCTACATGGCCTCCGCGGTCAACGACGGCCCGTTCTTCACGCTGCTGTTCCTCGGCATTTCGGGTCTCGGCAACATTCCGTTCCTGATCTTGCTGGCCGCTGTCATCCCCCTGATCCTCGGTTTTATCGTCGGCAACCTGGACCGTAAATGGACCGAGGTGATGCGCCCGGTTCCGAACATTGTGATCCCGTTCTTCGCGTTCGCCCTCGGCACGGGCATCAACCTCGGCAACGTCCTCACCGGCGGCCTGTCGGGCATCTTCATCGGCATCGCAGCGACCCTCATCACCGGCGCCCTGGTCTACTTCGGTTACCGCTTCATCCTGCGCCGCGGCAACAAGTCAGGCATCGGCATCGCCTCCGCCACCACCGCTGGTAACTCGATCGCCACCCCCGCCGTCGTCGCTGCAGCTGACCCCACCTTCGCTCCCTTCGTTGAAGTTGCCACGGCACAGGTCGCCTCGGCCGTCCTCGTCACGGCAATCTTCGCGCCGCTGCTGGCCACCTGGGTCCTCAAGCGCCAGGGCGGCCTCTACGGCGAGGATGACGCCCCCACCGGCGACGAACACACCGCCGCGACCCCGCACGACGACGGCCGGCCCGCCGGGACCCACAACTCACCGCAGGCCGATCCGTGACCGCTACCCCCTCAGGCCCGCCGCAGGTCATCGGTATCGCCGCCGATGACCTGACCGGGGCCAACGATTCCCTGGTCCAGTTCGCCGGGGCGGGGTGGACCTCCCGTCTCGCCCTCGGCGGGCTCGACAGCCAGTTCACGGGCAGCACGCTCGCCACGGTGACCGATTCCCGGGCACTGCCGCACGACGCCGCCGGCACAGTGACCGCCGACGCCGTCGCGCAACTACTGGTGGCTGGCGCCGACCGGTTGTACGTCAAAATCGACTCCACCATGCGCGGCAGCATCCCGGGCCAGATCGACGGCGCGCTGCGTACCTGGCGCCAGCAGCACGCCGGCGCGTTCGCCGTCGTCTGCCCCGCCTACCCGGCAATGGGCCGCACGGTCGATCAGGGCCAGCTCCGCGTCAACGGTGATCCGGTCGAATCCACCTCCGTTGGACGCGACCCGGTGACCCCGGTCAGCACCAGCGAGCTGGCCACCCTGATCCCGGGCAGCCGCAGCATCCGCCTCGGGGTTGGCACGGCGACTGAGCACGCGCACTTCCTGGGCGAAGCGGCCGGGATGGAGGCGGGCACCGTCGTCGTCGACGCAGTCACCGACGACGACCTCGACCGGCTGGCCGCAGCGCTGAGCGAGCTGGGTCCCTGGGCGGTGCCGGTCGGCTCGGCCGGTTTGGCCGCAGCCTTGGCGTCGCACTGGGGGGCCGACGCCGGATTGGCCAGCCGGACAGGCTCGACCACTTCCGCCGCTGGCCGGGTTCTGATTGTGGTCAGCTCGTTGCATGATGTGTCCCGCGGACAGGCCGAGCGGCTGATCAGCGAATCGACCGACGACGACCTGCTGGTGCTGCGTCCCGCCCTCGCCGATGTCCGCTCCCGGGCCGCGGCCCTGGCCTGGGTCGAGGCCCGGGAGCTGTCCGGTGCACAGCGGGTCACCCTGCTGCTCTCACCCACCGATCGCGGCAGCACCCCTGACGCTCTGACCGGCGCCGAAATCGCGGAGGGGCTCGCGGCGATTGCCGGCGTCGTCCTGACCGACATAATCCTGCCTCAGCCCGCTGGGACGGCGCTCGTCCTGATGGGCGGGGACGGCGCACGGGCGGTCCTACGGGAAACCGCTGCGCACTCAGTGGTCGTCGCCGGCGCCCTGCAGGAAGGCGTCCCGGTCGGCGTCGTCGACGGCGGCACCGCCCACGGGCTGCGCGTCGTCACCAAGGCTGGCGGGTTCGGCGACCCCGACTCGCTGACCGATATTGTCCATCACCTTTGCACCCCATCCCCACTGTCCCCGGAGGCACTTCCATGACCATCCCTACTCTTGCCCTGACCATCGGCGATGTGGCGGGTATCGGCCCAGAGATCACCGCGAAGTCGCTGCTCGACCACGACGACCTCCGCGCCGAATGCCGCCCGATCGTGATTGGCGACGAGGCCGCGATGCGTGCCGGCGTCGTCAACGTGGGCGGGGACCCGGACAAGGTCCGCGTCATCGGCTCCGTCGCCGACGCCACCAATGAGCCCGGCACGATCGAGCTGATCCAGACCGGTCAGTCGCTTGCGCACGTGCCCCTGGGCGAGCTCCACCCCGATGCCGGCGACGGTTCCTACCGTTTCGTCGTCGAGGCCTGCCGGCTGGCACGCGAGGGTCAGGTGGATGGCATCGTCACCGCCCCGCTGAATAAGGCCGCTATGCACGCTGGCGGTCACAAGTGGCCCGGTCACACCGAGCTGCTTGCCCACGAATTCGGCGTCGAAAACTTCTCGCTGGTGCTCTCCGCGGGGGACCTGTACTTCTTCCACCTCACCACCCATGTGTCGCTGCGCCAGGCCATCGAGGACATCACCCCGAAGCGCACCCGTAGCGTCATTGACCTGGTCAGCGCGTTCACCAAGGCGCTCGGCAACCCGGACGAGCCCATTGGGTTGGCTGGCCTGAACCCCCATGCCGGCGAGAACCGTTTGTTCGGCAACGAAGACGCCGACATTCTGGCACCGACGGTCGAGGCCGCCCGCGCGGCAGGCATCAACGTGACCGGCCCGCTGCCCGCCGACGCGCTCATCCCGGCAGCTGTCAAGGGCAAGTGGAACATGGTGATCGTCTGCTATCACGATCAGGGTCACGCTCCGTTCAAAGCCGTGTACGGCGACGACGGCGTCAACATCACCGTCGGTCTGCCAGTCGTCCGGGTGTCGGTGGATCATGGCACGGCGTTCGACATTGCGGGCCAGGGCATTGCCCGCGAGGCGAGCCTGGTGCTGTCTCTCCGCCGGGCAGCCCAGCTCGCTCCCGGCTGGGACCATGTGTGGCAGACCGCCCGGCAGGGCTGACACCCAGCAGCTGATCGAACCGACAGGCGCCCAGAGTTTGGGATGATGAGTGCAAATGAAGACTTATCAGTTTGAAGAACGACCGGTCGATCCCAGCAACAGCCTGCCCCTGCACCATCAACTGAGCGCGCATCTGCGAGCCCAGATTGTGAACCACTCGCTGCCGCCGGGCACATCGCTTCCCAGCGAGGCCCAACTGCAGGAACGGTACGGTGTTTCGCGTTCGGTGGTCCGCCAGGCGCTGGGGGCTCTCACCACGGAGGGGCTCATCGATCGCGGGCGTGGGCGCGGCAGTATTGTCGCGCCCCGCCGGGAACATCACCGGCTGGTGCACCGGATGCCCGGCCTGTCGACGCAGATCGCCGAAACCGGCGTGTCCGTGACGACCGAGGTGCTGTCCTTCAGTGTGCAGCCGGCCCAGGGCATCGCGACCGCGCTTGGCGCCCCCGAGGTGCTGGCCATCGAGCGGCTGCGTTCTGTGGAGGGCGCACCCCTTGCCCTGATCCACACGTGGCTTGCGCTCCCCCTGTGCTCCACGCTGACCGCCGGGGAACTGCAGGACACCTCGCTGCATTCAGTGTTGCGCCAGAAGTACGGCATCGAGATCGTTGCGGGCAAGCGCCAGATCCGGGCAGCACCGGCCGACGCCGAGCTGCTGGCCCTGCTGCACATGGCGCCTCACGCACCGGTCCTGGTCCTTGAAGGAACCAGCCTCGACGCCACCGGACGCCCCGTGGAGGTCTTCACCACCTGGCACCATGCGGACCAGATGGTCTTCGACATCGAGGTAGTCCACGACCCCGCCTCGACGTCCCCCTCCCCCGCCCGGGGTGCCGGAACCAGCGATCTCGCAGCGGACACGTCGCGGCCTACGGTGCCCCAGGTGCCCGTCCGGTCGGGTGGACCGGCGGCGTTGGATTCCCCCGCGTCCTTGAGCACCCGTGCGCGCGAACTCAGCCTGAGACTCCAGCACCTGGCCGACGACATCGCTGCCGCCGAACAAACCTGAATCCAGGAAGGCCCCCTGGGGGCAGGTGAACGCACCTGGTGTGGACCCGCGTCCGAACCCTTAGCTACGCCGTCCCGTACCGGCTGACAAAGTTCCGCAGGATCGTCGCCGGCCACTGGACCCGCGCCGCACGGGCGCGGCCCATATAGTCGTCAGCTTCTGCCGGCGGGAAGTACCCGGCGTCGCGGTAGATGTCGATGCGCTGGATCAGGCCGTCGACGTCGAGCTCTGGATGGAACTGGGTGGCATAGAGGTTGGTGCGGATCCGGAACATCTGGACCGGGCAGGTTGCGGAGGACGCCAGCAGCACGGCGCCGTCGGGCAGGGTGGTGCAGGCTTCCTTGTGCCCCACAAAGGCGTCGAACGACGACGGCAGCCCGGCCAGTAGCGGGTCCGCCGCGCCCTCGGCGGCCAACGTGATGGGCACGGCCCCGATTGGTTCGGAAAAGGTCCGGTCGATCACCGCACCCTGATGACGCCCCAGGGTGCCCACGCCGTAGCAGGCGCCGAGGAAGGGGAAGTCGGCAGCAACCACCCGATCAAGCAACCCGCCAATGTCGCGTTCCACCCGCCGTTGGACCTCGGACTTCAGGTGTTCAGGGTCGGACGAGTTGAACGGGCTGCCACCCACCATGATGCCCGAGTAGTCCTCCAGGTCGAGCCGCGGCAGAGGGCCGGATTCGGCACGCACTCGGTGCAGCTGGTGCGGCTCGAGTCCGCCGAACCGCTGGAACGCCCGGTACTCGCCGTCGGCGGCGGCATCCTCGGCACGGGTGGCTATCAGCAGAAACGGTTTCACCAGTCGAGACTACTGCCCTGAGGCGCCCGCTGGGCACGAGACTCGGCCCGTGACTCCGGCCGGTCCTTGCGGTCCGGGGCGCTGGCTGCTAAGTCTGGGGTATCGAAGCAAGAAAGAGAAGTGGAAAATGGTCCGCACAAATCCGCACGTAGAAGAAGCCGACGAGAGTGACATTGAGGTAGGCAAACCCAAGGAATGGGCCGCTGGTGTCCCGGGTGTCATTCACTCGATGCAGCCAGCGATCAAGCATATGGGCGCCAACCGGACACGGAAGACCCTCCTCGCGCTGAACCAGAAGGACGGCTTCGATTGCATGAGTTGCGCCTGGCCGGATCCGGGCAAGCGCAGCAGCTTCGAGTTCTGCGAGAACGGTGCCAAAGCTGTCACCTGGGAAGCAACTCCCGTCCTGGTGGCTTCCGAGTTCTGGGCTGAGCATTCGGTCACTGACCTGTTGACCAGAAGTGAATACTGGCTGGGCATGCAGGGGCGTCTCACTGAGCCTGTCTACAAGCCTGCCGACAGCGATCATTACCAGCCGGTCAGCTGGGACAAGGCGTTCTCGCTGGTCGCTGACAAACTCAATGGTCTGGAGAGCCCGCACCAGTCGGCGTTCTATACCAGTGGCCGCGCCTCGAACGAGGCTGCATTCGCCTACCAGTTGTTCGTCAGGGCCTTCGGCACCAACAACCTGCCCGACTGCTCCAACATGTGCCACGAGTCCTCGGGCTGGGCGATGGGCCAGACCATCGGAATCGGCAAAGCCACCGTCGCGTACGACGACTTCGCCAAAGCCGAGCTGATCATCATCATGGGGCAGAACCCGGGCACCAACCACCCCCGGATGCTCACAGCGTTGGAGCACGCCAAGGAGAACGGCGCCGAAATCGTCGCCATCAATCCCCTGCCCGAAGCGGGCCTGAAGCGGTACAAGAACCCGCAGGAGGTCAAGGGAGTCCTCGGCCGCGGCACCGAGATCGCCGACCAGTTCATGCAGATCCGCATCGGCGGCGACATGGCCCTCATGCAGGCGATCTGCCGGCGGGTTCTCGACGCCGAGGCGGAGAACCCTGGAACGGTCCTGGACCACGACTTCCTGGCCAAGCACACCCAGGGTCTTGACGAGCTCAAGGTCAGCCTGTCCCAGCTGGATGAGGGCGCCGTCCTCGAGGCAACGGGACTGACCGTCGAGGAAATCGACGAGTTGGCGGCCCGTTATATCAAGGCCGACAAGGTCATCATCACCTGGGCCATGGGCATCACGCAGCAGAAAAAGGGCGTGGCCACCATCAAGGAGATCATCAACCTGCTCCTGCTGCGCGGGAACATCGGCAAGCCTGGTGCGGGTGCCTCCCCGATTCGCGGGCACAGCAACGTCCAGGGCGACCGGACCATGGGTATCTGGGAGCAGATGCCGCCGTCGTTCCTTGACGCGCTGGAAGAGGAGTTCGGTTTCGACCCTCCCCGTGACCATGGCATCGACGCGGTGGAGACCATCCGCCAGATGCGCGACGGCGACGTCAAGGTCTTCGTCGCGTTGGGTGGGAACCTGGTGGCAGCCATTTCGGACACCCACGCCGCCGAGGAGGCCATGCAGGCCACCGACATGACGGTGCAGATCTCCACCAAGCTGAACCGGTCGCACGCGGTGATCGGCAAGGAAGCGCTGATTTTCCCGACCATCGGCCGGACCGAGATCGACATGCAGGCCAACGGTCCGCAGTTCGTCACGGTGGAGGACACGGTCTGCGCCGTGCACCCCTCGCACGGCACGGTTGATCCCGTTGCGCCGAACCTGCTCTCGGAGGTGGCCATTGTTAGCCGCCTCGCGCGGGCTGTGCTCGGTGACAAGGTGAACGTGGACTGGGATGGGTTCGAAGCCAACTACGACGTGATCCGCGAGCACATCTCCCACGTGGTGGACGGCTGTGAGAACTACAACGAGAAGGTCCGCCGCGAGGGCGGGTTCGTGCTTCCCAACGGACCCCGTGACTCGCGGACGTTCAGCACCCCCACCGGCAAGGCGATCATCACGGTGAACGATCTGCAGCCGGTCGAGCGTCCCGCAGGCACCCTGATCCTGCAGACGCTGCGTTCACACGACCAGTTCAACACCACCATCTACGGTCACAACGATCGCTACCGCGGCATCAAGAAGGGCCGCCACGTGGTGTTCGTGAACCCGGAAGACCTGGCCGAGCTGGGCTTCGCTGATGGGCAGTACGTGGACGTCCGCGGCGAGTACCAGGACGGCCGGGAGCGTGTGCTGCGGAACTGGCGCATAGTCTCCTACCCGAGCGCCCGGGGCTGTGCTGCCGCGTACTACCCGGAGGCCAACGTACTGGTCCCCCTGGAGGAAGTGGCCGAGGGCAGCAACACTCCCCTGTCAAAGGCAGTGATCGTGCGGCTGGAGCCAACGAAGGGCGATGCGGCGTCGTCGGCCGCTGCCGCGAAGGCCTCCATCTCGTAGCCCCCAGCGCCCACCACGGGCCAAAAAAGTGGCTCCCCCGCAGGATCGTGGTTGCACAACCACTTTCCTGCGGGGGAGCCACTTTTTTGTGCTCTAGGGGCGGACTGCCTGTTACTGAGCGGTCTTCGTCCAGCCGTTGGCGTCTGGACCGTCTTCGAGCCCTTTCGCCCGGACCTGCATGACGACGTCGGCCGCTGACTGCACGGCGTCGTCCGAACCTTTACGGCCACTGGTGTCGGCGGTGCCCGCTGCATAGCCAATCAGGAACGCGCTGATGGCCCCGGCGTTGGGGGACACCGTCTCGGAGGTCTGGGCGGCGACCTCAACGATCCGCTCGTGGTCCACCTCCAAATCGAGGATCTGCAGTGCCTGGGTGAGCTGGCGGCTCCATTCGCTGAGCGTGCGCAGTTCGTCGTCGATGCCGGTCATAAGGGGACTCCGTAAATTGTGGGAATTTTGGTGCCTTCAAGAAGTAGCATCTGTGAGCACTTTCCACAACGTTGGCCAGTGGAACGGTGGGTACCCAATAATGGACACATGGCCGCCACCACAGAGCACCTCGACGTCGCGATCATCGGGGCTGGGCTGTCCGGCATTGGCGCCGCCCACCGGCTGCTAACTGAATGCCCGGGTAAGTCGTTCGCCCTCTTCGAGGCCCGCGACGCGATCGGCGGCACCTGGGACCTCTTCCGCTACCCGGGGGCCAGATCCGATTCCGACATGTTCACCCTCTCCTACCCCTGGCGGCCCTGGACCGCACCGGAATCCATCGGCGACCAGCGAAGCATCCTGAACTACCTGCAGGACACTGCCGAGGAATCGGGCGTGACGCCTCACATCCGCTTCGCCACCCGCATGGTGAGTGCTGACTTTTCCACGGAGACCTCCCGTTGGACACTGCACCTGGACACCGACGACGACGACGACGGCACCACCCATCGCCGCACCGTCACCTGCTCGTTCCTGTACGCCTGCACCGGGTACTACAACTACACCGAGCCGTACCAGCCTGACCTCCCGGGACTCGAGGACTTCACCGGCGAGGTGATCCATCCTCAGTTCTGGCCGGCCGGCTTCGACTACACGGGCAAGCGGGTGGTCGTGGTCGGGAGTGGGGCCACCACCATCACCCTGGTGCCGGCAATGGCCGACGACGCCGCCCACGTCACCATGCTGCAACGATCGCCGTCCTACGTGGTGAACGTACCGCGCCGGGACCGGTTCTCCGACGCCGCACGGAAGATCCTGCCAGCCGGCCCGGCCCACCGGGTGGCCCGGGCGCGCAATGTGGTCTACCCGCTGGGGTTCTACCAGCTGTGTATGAAGCTGCCCCGGGTGGCGAAAGCTTACCTGAGGTACCAGGCCCGCGGCATCCTCAAGGACGAGCAGCAGATCCGTGACCATTTCACCCCCACCTACAATCCGTGGGAGCAACGGGTGTGCGCTGCGCCCGACCGTGACTTCTATCGGTCACTGGTGTCGGGGAAGGCGTCGGTGGTGACGGATCGGATCGACCGGTTCACGGCTGCCGGGGTCCGGCTTGCGTCGGGGCGGGAACTGGCGGCCGACGTCGTCGTCACCGCGACGGGGCTTAGCCTGCAATCCCTCGGCGGCGCGAACCTGAGTGTTGACGGCGTCCCCGTGGAGTTGGGCGATTCGTTGATCTACCGTGGCGTCCTCGTCAGCGGGGTCCCGAACTTTGGCTACTCGCTGGGATACACGAATGCGTCCTGGACCCTCCGCTCGGACCTCAGCGCCCGGTACGTGTGCCGGCTGCTGAAGCATATGGATCGCAACGGGCACACGGTGGCAGTCCCGGTGCCGACCTCAGGTGTGGCGCGGCGGCCGCTGCTGGCCCTGTCATCCAATTTCATGCTGCGGGCCGTGAACGTGTTTCCGCGACAGGGTTCGGGCACCCCCTGGACGCTGGGCGCCAACTACCTCCTGGATGTGCCGCTGGTGATGCTGGGCAAAGTCAGCAGGCAGATGGCGTTTAACGCCGTACCCGGTCGAGGCCCCGCCGCGCAGCGCAAAGAAGTGGCGTAGCTGCACCCCTGGCCGCAGAAAAGTGGCGTAGCTGCACCTCTGGCCGCAGGAAGTGGCGTAGCTGCACCTTTGGCCGCAAAGAAGTGGCGTAGCTGCACACAAGTGGTTGCCCCACCACTCACCTGCGGGTGCAGCACTTTTTTGCCGGGAGGGAGCGCCCCGGGGAGGCTCCGGCGCCGCTATTCCGTCTTCGCGGCCGACTTTAACAAGTCCAGCCGCAGGGAGCGGGCAGTTTCCATGTGCTGCCGGGCGATCTGCCGGGCGTCGTCGGCGCGCTGGTCGATGATAGCCCTCACCAGTGCCTCATGCTCGTCCAGTGCGTCTTCCCACCGGTTGCCGACGGACAGGGTTGACCGAGGCGTGTTGATGAGGTGGGTGGAAAGCCGTTCCAGCAGGTCCTGCAGCACCCGATTGTGCGCGGCCGTGCTGACAGCCGCATGGAACTCGACGTTGCAGCGGATCCGGGTCTGGTCATCCGGGGAATCGAGTTCCCGGTCCCGCTCAACCAGGGCTTCAAGGCGCATGATGTCCGAGGCGGTCCTGCTGCTGGACGCCTGTCCGGCAGCTTCCTGTTCGAGCATTACCCGCAGGTCGTAAATCTGGATGACTTCCTGGGGGTCAATCTGCGGCACCTGAAGGCCCCGCGCAGCACGCTCCAGCAGACGCTCGTGCTGGAGTCGGCTGAGCGCCTCGCGGATGGGAGTCCGCGAGACGCCAAAGCGCTCCGAGAGGCCTACCTCGCGCAGCGGGGTTCCGGGAGGATGAATACCTGCCAGAATCTCGCTGCGCAGCACACGGAAGACCACTGAGCCGTCGACGCGTCCCGTCGAATCTGCCGGATCAGACACTTTCAACCGGTTCAGACACTTGGTGCTCCTGTAAGTAGGACCTGAATTTTAGGCACCCTATCCACGGGTGTGGGCTAGGACAATACTCATGGAACAGCCGTTCGGACGCGTCGACGAGCGACTCGGATAGAACTGCTAGACGGCAATCTGGCGCAGCACGTACTGCAGGATGCCACCGTTGCGGTAATACTCGGCTTCACCCGGAGTGTCGATCCGCAGGACGGCCTCGAAGGTGATCGGCGAGCCGCCACCTTCGGGGATTGCCGTGACCGTGACGGTCTTCGGGGTGGTGCCGTTGTTCAGCTCGGTCACGCCGGACACCGCGAAGGTCTCGGTGCCGGTGAGGCCCAGCGTCTCGGCGTTCTGGCCCTGCGGGAACTGCAGGGGAAGCACACCCATGCCGATGAGGTTGGAGCGGTGGATCCGCTCGTAGCTCTCGGTGATGACTGCACGGACACCCAGGAGTGCGGTGCCCTTGGCAGCCCAGTCACGGGAGGAGCCGGAACCGTATTCCTTGCCGGCCAGGATCACGAGCGGCGTGCCGGCGGCCTGGTAGTTCATCGCCGCGTCGTAGACAGCAGCCTGTGGCGCGTCGGCCTGGCTGAAGTCACGGGTGAAGCCACCCTCAACGTCTTCGAGGAGCTGGTTCCGGATCCGGATGTTCGCGAAGGTGCCGCGGATCATCACTTCGTGGTTTCCACGGCGAGAGCCGAAGGAGTTGAAGTCCTTGCGCTCCACACCGTGCTCGAGCAGGTAACGACCTGCGGGAGTGTCGGACTTGAAGGAGCCCGCCGGTGAGATGTGGTCGGTGGTGACCGAATCCCCCAGCTTGAGCAGAACGCGTGCACCCTCGATATCGGTGACGGGTTCCGGCTCGGCCTTCATGCCCTCGAAGTACGGTGGCTTCCGGACGTAGGTGGATTCTGGATCCCACTCGAAGGTGTCACCGGCCGGGGTGGGCAGGGACTGCCAGCGCTCGTCGCCATCGAAGATGGTCGAGTAGCTGGTCTTGAACATCTCCTTGTCGATCGACTCGTCGATGATCTGCTGCACCTCAACCGGGTTGGGCCAGATGTCCTTCAGGAAGATGTCGTTGCCGTCGTCGTCCTGGCCCAGCGGATCGGCAGCGAAGTCGAAGTCCATGGTGCCGGCGAGGGCGTAGGCGACTACCAGCGGCGGTGAGGCCAGGTAGTTCATCTTCACGTCGGGGTTGATGCGACCCTCGAAGTTGCGGTTACCGGAGAGGACAGCGGTGACGGCCAGATCGGCGTCGTGGATGGCCTGGGTGATTTCCTCGTCCAGGGGACCGGAGTTACCGATGCAGGTGGCGCAACCGTAGCCGACCACAAAGAAGCCGAGCTTCTCCAGGTACGGGATCAGGCCTGACTTTTCGTAGTAGTCGGTGACCACCTTGGAGCCGGGAGCCACCGAGGTCTTGACCCAGTCCTTGGAGGTCAGGCCCTTCTCGACGGCGTTGCGGGCCAGCACTGCTGCTGCCATCATCACCGAGGGGTTGGACGTGTTGGTGCACGAGGTGATCGACGCGATGGTGACCGCTCCGTGGTCCAGCGTGAAGCTGCGGCCATCTGCGGTGGTGACCTCTATCGGGCTGGAGTCGCGGTTGGGCTCGGTCTCGGTGACCGTTTCGTGCGGGTGGTCGTCGATCTTGGTGGCGGCACCATTGGACGAGGGTGGGTCGGAGGCGGGGAAGGACTCCTCAAGTGCCTCATCGACGGTTGCGCCCTCTTCCTCGACGGAGCGGTGCACATAGTTTTCCAGGTCACTGCGGAACTGCGGCTTGGCGTTGGTCAGCTCCACCCGGTCCTGGGGGCGCTTCGGGCCGGCGATCGAGGAGACCACCGTTGAGAGATCCAATTCCAGGTACTCGGAGAAAGCGATCTCCTTGCTCGGATCGTGCCACATGCCCTGTGCCTTGGCGTACGCCTCAACGAGTGCCAGGTTCTCCTCCGGGCGGCCGGTCAGCCGCAGGTAATCCATCGTCACTTCGTCGATCGGGAACATCGCAGCCGTCGAACCGAACTCGGGGCTCATGTTGCCGATGGTCGCACGGTTCGCCAGCGGCACAGCGCTGACGCCTTCGCCGTAGAACTCGACGAACTTGCCCACCACACCGTGCTTGCGGAGCTTCTCGGTGATGGTGAGCACGACGTCGGTCGCGGTGGCGCCGGCGGGAATCTCACCGGTCAGCTTGAAGCCCACCACGCGGGGAATCAGCATGGAGACGGGCTGGCCCAGCATGGCCGCCTCGGCTTCGATGCCGCCCACGCCCCAGCCCAGAACGCCGAGCCCGTTGACCATGGTGGTGTGCGAGTCGGTGCCGACGCAGGTGTCCGGGTAGGCCTGCAGGACCGTGCTGTCGCCGGTGGTGACCTCGCGGGTCATGATGGTGCGCGCCAGGTACTCCAGGTTGACCTGGTGCACGATACCCATTCCCGGTGGGACCACCAGGAAGTCATCGAACGCGGTCTGGCCCCAGCGCAGGAACTGGTACCGCTCGCCATTGCGCTGGTACTCAATCTCAATGTTGCGCTCCAGCGCGTTAGCATTGCCGGCGAAGTCGATCTGCACCGAGTGGTCAATGACCAGTTCGGCCGGCGCCAGCGGGTTGACCCGCTTGGGGTCCCCACCGAGCTCAACGACTGCCTCACGCATGGTCGCGAGGTCCACGACGC
>NZ_BAAAIJ010000022.1:17824-37127 GCF_039526005.1 Arthrobacter flavus
GGCCGGAGTGAACTGGATCTCGGTGTCAGGCTCAGCCTCGGGATCCCAGTTAGCCAGGGCACGCACGTGGTCGGCGGTGATGTTGGCACCGTCTTCGGTGCGGAGCAGGTTCTCCAGGAGCACCTTGAGACTGTAGGGAAGCTTCTCTGATCCCTCTACAGCGTCGAGGCGGAAGATCTGATATTCAGCTCCCGCTACCTCGAGTACGTCTTTGGAACCGAATGTGTCGACAGCAGTCATTGCTAGTATCCCTTCCAGGATTGGTTACGCCTTTGAAACCCATCATATCCCGAAACCCAAAAATGCTGTATACAGTCGTACACACTGGCGTTGCGCACCCGGAAAAGTGGCGGCCCCGCAGGCTAGTGGTGGCCCCACCGCTTCGATGCGGGTCGGCCACTTTTCCAGACCGCCGGGCCACCACCTCTCCAGCTCCGCAGCGGGATTCTCACCCCGCGATAAGCCCCCTTCCCTATCGATGTGACGCCGGGCACACTTGCATCAGCACTCGTTCACCGCTGGGACAGCGCCGGAAGTCCGTCGGAACCTCCCCGCGTACGCCATCGCCGAGGAGGACCATGAGAGCCGTTCGGGTACACCGCTACCAGGAAGACCCGCTGATCGACGACGTGGCGGAACCTGCGGTGACCGGCCCGTGGGACGTCGTCGTCGACATCGGCGCTGCGGGCCTGTGCCGCACCGACCTGCACGTCATCGAGGGGCAGTGGGACGCCATCCAGCACCCCAATCTGCCCTACATTCTCGGACACGAGAACGCTGGCTGGGTCCGCGAGGTGGGCTCCGCCGTCACCAACGTCCAGCCGGGCGACACCGTGATCATGCACCCGATTGTCACGTGCGGCCTCTGCCTGGCCTGCCGGGAGGGCCAGGACTCCCACTGCGAGAACTCCACCTTCCCCGGCCTGAACGTCGACGGCGGGATGGCCGAGGTGATGAAGACCAACGCCCGCTCGGTCGTGAAACTCGACCCGTCGCTCAAGCCCGCCGACATCGCTGCCCTGGCCGACGCCGGCCTCACCGCCTATCACGCGGTCCGCAAGGCCGCGCCCCTGCTGCACCCCGGAACCCACGCGGTCGTGATCGGCAGCGGCGGGCTGGGCCACATCGGCATCCAGTCCCTGAAGGCGCTCACCGCAGCCCAGATCACCGTCGTCGACACGTCCGAGGAGGCGCTGGAGCTGGCGACGGCCCTCGGCGCCGACCACACCCTGTCCCAGGCGGGCGACGGCGGGAAGCTCCTTGAGATCACCGGCGGCGGCGCGCACGTGGTGTTCGACTTCGTCGGCGAACACGGCACCGAGGCACTCGGGCTGAACGTGCTGCGGAACCGCGGCAGCTATTACACGATCGGGTATGGCGGGGCAGTGAATATCGACACCATCGAGATCATCTCCCGGGAAATCAACATCGTGGGAAATCTCGTGGGCACCTATCTCGACCTCGTGGAACTCATGACCCTCACCGCGCAGGGCCAGGTCACCCTGCACACCCAGACGTACGACCTCGAAGACGCCGTCCAGGCGATGCACGATCTGGACAGCGGACAGCTGGTCGGCCGTGGCATTCTCGTTCCCAACCACACCCAAGGGAGTTAACAATGGCGTATCCCGCTAAGTATTCGACGCTCAATGAGCTGCAGCTGACGGAGGAGGCCCGGCGGATCCTGGTCCGGATTATCCGGGTGTCGTTCCCGCACCCGAAGATCCCGGACGGGCCGTACGAGCGGATGGCCGACAAGATCATCACCGAGTCCAACGAATCCACCTGGTTCAGGGTGGCCCTGACCCAGGGGCTGTTGACCCTGAACCAGCAGGGCGGCGAGAACTTCCTCGACCTCTCCGACGACCGCGCCCTCGCCGTGCTGCAGCGCATCGCCGACCTCGAGTTCTTCGGCTTCATCCGGCGCACCACCGTCCTGAACTTCTATGACGACCCCGAAGTCTGGGACGTCTTCGGCTACGAGGGCGAGTCATTCTCCAAGGGCGGCTACCTGCACCGCGGATTCGATGACCTGGATTGGCTCCCCAACCCCCGGGTCGAGGAGGCGGACGAGCCGCTCACCGAAATCGGGCCGCTCGGTTACGACATTGCGCAGCACGCACCGCAGCGGGTCAGGGACGCCGCAGACAGCACCGGCGAAGAGCCCGTCGAGGACCTCTTCAAGGGCCAGGACAAAGTTGAAGGAGCACAGACCATATGAGTAACGAGACCGCTGAACACGTTGACAGCGCACACTTCGGCCTGGACGACGACTCGGTGGTCGTCATCATCGGCTCCGGGGCGGGCGGCGGCACCCTCGCCCACGAACTCACCGCGAAGGGCATCAAGGTGGTGGTCCTCGAGGCGGGCGGCCACATCAAGCACGACGAGTACATCAACCACGAGTGGGAATCGTTCAACCAGATGGCCTGGCTGGACCCGCGGACGACGTCGGGCACCTGGCGGATTGCGCGCGACTTCCCCAACCTGCCCGCCTGGCTGGTGAAGGCAGTGGGCGGCACCACCACCCACTGGTCCGGCGCCACCCCGCGGTTCAAGGCCCACGAGTTCAGGACCCGCAGCACCTACGGGCGGATCGACGGCGCCAACCTGCTGGACTGGCCCATCACCCTCGACGATCTGGCACCGTATTACGACAAGGCCGAGCAGAAAATCGGCAGCACCCACCGCCATGGGCGCCCGCCGATGCCCGCCAACAACAACTACAAGGTGCTCGCGGCCGGCGCCGAGCGGATCGGTTACCGGCATTACGCCACCGGCCCGTACGGCACCAACGCCGAACCCTACGACGGCCGGCCCGCCTCCATCCAGGACGGCTTCAACTTCCAGGGCGACAAGAACAAGTCCAAATGGTCCACCCTGGTGTCCGAAATCCCGAAGGCGCTGCGCACCGGGAAGCTGGACCTCCGCCCGAACTGCCACGCCGTGCAAATCACCCACACCCCCGAGGGCACCGTGGACAGCGTCATGTACATCGACGACGCCGGGAACCTCCAGCAGCAGAAGGCCCGCCTCGTGGCGGTGGCTGGAAACTCGATCGAAACCCCGCGCCTGCTGCTGCTCTCCGGGTCTCCCCTGTTCCCGGATGGGCTGGCCAACTCCTCAGGCCAGCTGGGCCGCAACTACATGCGCCACACCACCGGCTCGGTATACGCCAAGTTCGACAAGCCGGTCCACATGTACCGCGGGGAGACGATGGCCGGCCTCGTCGCGGACGAGTCCCGGCACGACGTCGACCGCGGCTTCTCGGGAGGCTACTACCTGGAGACCATCGCGTTGGGTCCGGCGTTCCTGGCCAGCTTCGCCGACCCGGGAGCCTGGGGTCCGAACTTCGCGTCCTTGCTCGACGACTACGAGAACACGGCGGGTCTGTGGATTGTCGGCGAGGACATGCCGCAGGAGACCAACCGGGTCACGCTGAACACCAGCGTGAAGGACCGGCTGGGCCTGCCGGTCCCGAACGTCCACTTCGACGATCACCCCAACGACACGGCGATGCGCAACCACGGCTACCAGCAGGCGTCACTGCTCTACGAGGCGGTCGGCGCCCTATCCTCGCACCACACCCCGCCCTACCCGGCAACCCACAACATGGGAACGGCGCGGATGAGCGAGCGTCCGGAAGACGGCGTCGTCAACCAGTGGGGACAGACCCACGATGTGAAGAACCTGTTCGTGTCGGACGGTTCCCAGTTCACGACGGGCGCGGCCGCCAATCCGACCCTGACCATCGTGGCGCTGGCGATCCGGCAGGCGGAGTACATCGCGGAGCAGCTGGCAACGTCGGCCCTGTAAGGCACTGCGGCGGGACCCCATTCACCGGAACATCACACGAAGATCAGCACGAACCCCGCCACCGCGGCGGCCGCACCAATCCCGGTCAGGACCCAGCCAAGGATCCTGAGCGAGTGCGCTGGCGGGACCGGTTCGGTCAGGGAGTACTGGTCGGGGTCCCGCCGGTTGTAGTAGAGGGTGAATTCGGTGCCCGGCACCAGGTCCTTGCCCTCCCTGAAAGAGAACAGGTCCTCGCGGATCTCGTATTCCTGGTCATGCCAGCGATAGCCGATGCCCTCACCAGAGACGAAAACCACTGCGTCAGTGGCGGTCCAGCCGAGCTGGGAGGTGCGGATAATCCAGGCGACCAGGATCAGCAGGATCCCCGGCACCAGCCCCACCCACGTCAGCACCTCAGTAATGACACCCCACAACTGAGACTGGTTCTCCATAGTTTGATGCTATCGAGAATCTATTGACGCTGCGGCAACACTGAGGTGGCCCGGAGCGCTCGGCCCACCTTGTCGGCCGTGTCGCGCAGCAGCACAGCGATCCGCCCCGACCGCCGATCAAAGTCCGCCGCGTCAAGGGACACCGCAACGGATCCCACGATCTGCCCGGCGGCGTTCCGCACCGGCGCGCCCAAACAGGATGACCCGATCATAAATTCTTCGCGCTCGACGGCGATGCCGCCCGCGCTGACCTTTTCCAGTTCCAGCTCCAGTTCGTCGCGGGTCCTGATGGTGTTGGACGTCATGGCCGGCAGCCCTTGCCGGGCGAGGAACGCGCGTCGCCGTGTGGCGTCCATCCCGGAGAGCAGGATCTTGCCGAACGCGGTGGCATGGGCGGCGTCGTTGAAGCCGAAGCCCATGGGGGTGATGCGTCGCCGGGTCGGGGAATCCACCACGTGGGCCACCACAATGTGATCGCCGCGATGCACCGCATAGTAGGCGGCGGCGTCGCCTCTCGAATGCAGTTCAAGCACCAGCCTGGCAACGGCCGACGGCGTTCCGATCTGGCGGTGCAGCGACGCATCCAGGGCATGTAGTTTGTAGCCGAGGGCGTAGCGGCTCTCATCCTTCAAATGGACCAGATGCCGTGACTCAACCAGGGTTTTCAGGAGCCGGTACACGCTGGGGAGCGGCATCTCCAGGGCTGCCGCAATTTCCTTGGCGGTCAGTCCACGCTCGTCGGCGGCGACGACGTCGAGCAGCGCAAAAGCCTTCTGTACCGAAGCCATGCCGGTCAGAGCATCATTGCGTCCCATGCCCCCATCTTCGCCGGTCCGTCAAGTCATCGGCAACCTACTCGACGGTGAGCTCACCCATGCGACCCCACCCGTCGGCGGCGATCTTCTCGCTGATGATCTGCGGAGTCTCCACCAATGCCTGCGGCATGTCCTTCATCGCCTGCTGGAAGTGGGCGCTGTTGACGTGGTCTCCGGCGGCGTCGTCCTGGAACGCTTCGACCAGGACGAACTCGTTGGGGTTCTCCACGCTGCACGACCAGTCGAACCACAGGTTCCCCGGTTCGTTGCGGGTGGACTCGGTGAACTGGCGGGTGAGGTCGAGCCACCGGTCGGTCCAGTCTGGTTTGACGTTGAATTTAACGACGATGAAGATCATTGCGCGCCTGCCTTTGGGTCGTGGGATTGAGCTCGTGTTTCCAGCAGTCTGCCGTTAATCACCGCAGCCTCCAACTTCGGTTCTCGCCTTGTGAGAATGCGTGGTGCTGTTGACGCGTTGCAGGCCTACGCTGGCAGTGGAACAGCCCTCTATCGAAGGAGATTGAGATGAGTAGTCCGATGCAGGTCCGCACCATGATCAGCCCGGCCCGGTATGTCCAGGGGAAAGGGGCCATCCACCGGGTGGGTGAATTCCTCACCCCGCTGGGCAGCAAGCCGTTGATCGTGGCGGACGATCTGGTCTGGGGTTTCGTAGCGCACGACGTCGAAGCCTCCATGACTGCCGCCAGCCTCCCGACCACCCGGGTGGGGTTCGGCGGGGTCCCCAGCGCCAACGAGGTCAACCGGTTGACCGCCCTGATCGCCGAGCATCAGGCCGATGTGATCGTGGCAGTGGGCGGTGGCAGCACCATCGACGCGGTCAAAGCCTCGGGTTACGCGGCGGGGATCCGCTGGGTCACCGTCCCCACTGTCGCCTCCACCGATGCACCCACCTCCGCCCTGTCGGTGATCTACACCGACGACGGCGTCTTTGAGGAGTACCGTTTCTTCCCCCGCAACCCGGATCTGGTGCTGGTGGACACGCAGCTGGTCGCCAACGCGCCGGCGTCGTTCCTGGCCGCAGGGGTGGGCGACGCCCTGGCCACCTGGCTTGAAGCCCGGGCTACCAGCCAATCCTTCGCCAACACCATGGCCGGCGGCCTGCCCACCGTGACCGGCACAGCCCTGGCACGGCTGTCCTGGGACGTGCTGTGGGAAAACGCGCTTCCAGCGCTCGACGCCGTCCGCGACAACGTGGTGACCCCCGCCCTGGAGAAGGTGGTGGAGGCCAATACCCTGCTGTCCGGGCTCGGGTTCGAGTCAGGCGGGCTGGCTGCCGCCCACGCCATCCACAATGGGCTGACCGCCGCCAACCAGACCCACGGGCTGGCGCACGGACAGAAAGTCAACATTGGGTCCCTCACCCAGCTGGTCCTTGAAGGTGCACCGAGCGCCGACATCAGGGACTTCGTCGAATTCACCACCCGGGTGGGGCTGCCGAACACACTGACCGAGATAGGCCTGTCCACCGACGATGACGAGGACCTGCGGCGGGTCGCCGAAGCGGCAACGGTGCCCGGCGAAACCATCCACAACATGCCCTTCCCCGTGGGCGTCGACGACCTCACGAGCGCCCTGAAGTCGATCGAACGGCTGTCTGCCGGCATCCGTCGCCAAGCGGGACTGCCCGAACCAGTGCAGTACAAGGCGACACACTGAGCACCCGGGCGGCGCCGCAGATGCTCGACGCCCTGCGCGCCGCAGTCGCCGACCCGGGGCAGGTCAAGACCCGCGCCATCGACCTGCACGCCAACGCCCACGACGCCTCGCACTTCCTGCTCATCCCGCAGGCGGTGGTGGTGCCGTCCACCGCTGCCGAGGTGGGGGCCTTGCTCCGGGCGAGCGCCGCGCAGGGCATTCCGCTGACCCTCCGCGCGGGCGGCACCAGCCTCAGCGGGCAGGCCGTCACCGACAGCGTGCTGGTCGACGTGCGCAGGAACTTCCGGGAGATCGAGGTGCTCGACGACGGCGCCCGGGTGCGGGTCCAGCCTGGTGTCACAGTGAGGGCGCTCAACGCGCGGCTGGCCCGGTATGGGCGGAAGTTCGGCCCGGATCCCGCCAGCGAAGCGGCGTGCACCATCGGCGGGGTGGTGGCGAACAACTCGTCGGGAATGAACTGTGGCACCACCGACAATGCCTATCGGACGCTTGAGTCGGTAACGGTGGTGCTGCCCAGCGGTACCGTCGTCGACACCGCGGCCCCCGACGCGGACGCTCGACTGCGGGCGCTGGAACCCGACCTTCATGACGGGTTGTTGCGGCTATCCGAGCGGCTACGGGATAACCCCGCGTCCGTACGGACGGTGCGCCACCAGTTCTCCATGAAGAACACCATGGGGTACGGGCTGAACTCGCTGCTCGACTTTCACACCCCCGCCGACATGCTGGCCCATCTGATTGTCGGCAGCGAGGGCACCCTGGGCTTCATCGCCGAGGCGGTGTTCCGCACCATTCCCCGCCCGGGGTTCGCGGCGACGGGCTTGTTGGTGTTCCCGGACCTGGAAACCGCGACTGCAGCCCTGCCCGCCCTGGTCGACTCGGGGGCGGCGACCGCTGAGCTGATGGACGCCGTCTCCCTGAAGGTGGGCCAGACCCTGACGGGGGCTCCCGACGTCGTCCGCGGCCTCGATATTCTGCAGCACTGCGCGTTGCTGGTGGAGTATTCGGCGTCGTCGGTTGCTGAACTGGACGACCTGCAGGGCGACCAGTCACGGCTGCTCGCCGGTCTCGGGCTGAGCGAACCTGCCCGGTTCAGCTCCGACCCGGCGGCCCGGGCGAGCCTGTGGCAACTCCGCAAGGGCCTGTATGCGTCGGTGTCGGGGGCCAGACCGCCGGGCACCACGGCCCTGCTGGAGGATGTGGTGGTCCCTGTCCCGGCGTTGGCGCGCACCTGCACCGAACTGACCAGGCTGTTCGGTGAGCACCGGTACAGCGACACTGTGATCTTCGGGCATGCCAAGGACGGCAACATCCATTTCATGCTCACCGACCGGTTCGCTGCCCCCGACGAGCTGGAGCGGTACCGTGCGTTTACCGAGGACATGGTGGATCTGGTGCTGGGCGAGAACGGGTCGCTGAAGGCCGAACATGGCACCGGCCGCATGATGTCTCCGTACGTCCGCCGGCAGTACGGCGATGAGCTGTACTCGGTCATGCGTGAACTCAAGCAGTTGTTTGACCCGGCTGGCATGCTCAACCCGGGCATCATCCTCGACGACGACCCGGAGGCCCACCTCCGCCATATCAAGACCGCACCACCGGTGGCCCCCGAGGTGGATCGCTGCGTCTCCTGCGGCTTCTGCGAACCGGTCTGCCCCAGCAAGGACATCACCCTTACCCCACGCCAGCGCATCGTGACCCTGCGTGCCATCGAGCAGGCACGGCTCGACGGCGACACTGACCTGGCGGCGCGGCTTGAGGACGACTACGACTACGAGTCGGTCCAGACCTGCGCCGTCGACGGCATGTGCCAGACCGCGTGCCCGGTGGAGATCAACACGGGGTCACTGGTCAAACGGCTGCGCCGCGACGATGCCGGCCGAGCCGCAAACCTGGCGTGGAGCGGGGCAGCGCACCGGTGGAACCTGGTCACCCGCGGCGGCGGGCTGGTGCTCGACGCCGCAGCGAAGGTTCCCGACGCCGTCGTCGTCCCGGCGAACCAGCTCGCCCGGACGGTGCTGGGGCACGACACGGTGCCCCTGTATTCCGCCGAGCTGCCGTCGGGTGGGGCCCGACGGGCGCGACCGGCCCCCAGCGCGGCACCCGACGCCGTGTACTTTCCGGCCTGCGTCGGGACAATGTTCGGGCCGGCCGGGACCGGTTCGGGTGTACAGGACAGTTTCGCGGTGCTCTGCGAGCGCGCGGGGCTGTCGCTGCTGGTACCGGCCGGGATTGATGGGCTGTGCTGTGGGACACCCTGGTCGTCGAAGGGCATGGCCGCCGGTGAGGCCACGATGCGGGCGAAGACCGTCGCGGCGTTGC
This sequence comes from Arthrobacter flavus, assembly GCF_039526005.1. Classification (NCBI taxonomy): domain Bacteria; kingdom Bacillati; phylum Actinomycetota; class Actinomycetes; order Micrococcales; family Micrococcaceae; genus Arthrobacter; species Arthrobacter flavus. Next base: position 26,886 of record NZ_BAAAIJ010000022.1, read on the forward strand.
TGGAGGCAACGCACGACGGCGAGCTCCCGATCGTGTGCGACGCCTCCTCCTGCACGGAGGGGCTCAGCGGCGTCCTGGACCAGGCGTCTCGTGAGCTGGAAGCGGCCGGCCGGTCACCGCTGGTGGTGCTGGATGCAGTGCAGTTTGTGGCCGACCGGGTGCTGCCCCTGCTGGGCATTGTCGAACCGCTCGAGTCGCTGGCGCTGCATCCCACGTGTTCCTCGACGCGGCTGGGCCTGAACCCGGCGCTGGAGGCGGTGGCCGGCGTCGTCGCACGTGAAGTGCTGATCCCTGAAACGTGGGGCTGCTGCGCGTTCGCCGGTGACCGCGGGATGCTGCACCCCGAGCTCACCGCGTCCGCCACCAGCCAGCAAGCCGCCGACGTCGCCGGTTTCAACGCCTCGGCCCACGCCTCCTGCAACCGCACCTGTGAACTCGGGATGACCCGGGCCACCGGCGAGGATTATCGCCATATCCTTGAACTACTTGAGGAAAGAACGAGGATCCCCCCATGCGAGTGATCGCTCCGAATTGCTACCAGCTCGAACATTCGAAGGGGGCACACGGGTATCTGGTCAGCGCCCCCGGGGTCACCGCAGTGATCGACCCCGGCATGCCGGGCGGCTACGCTGCCCTGCTCACCGAACTGCGCGACGCGGAGCCTGTAATTGGACCGGTCACCCACATCCTCCTGACCCACTACGACGCCGACCACACGCGGGTGGCGAAGCAGCTGCAGCAAACCCTCGGGGTCCCGGTCTGGCTCGGCGCCGCCGACGCAGCCATCCTGCGCGGGGACGTTCCCCCGCCCACCCGTTTCAGGCGCTTCCTGGCCAGGGTGTTCCCCAACGCTTACCCGGCGGGAGTGGCTGAGCTCACCGGTGAACAGACCATCGCCGAGGGGCTCACAGCCTTCCCGACGCCAGGCCACACCCCTGGCCACTTCGCGTTCCAGTTCGGCGAGGTGCTCTTTTCTGGGGATGCGGTGGCCGTCTCCAGACACGGTGAGCTCAAGCAGTTTTACCGACTGACCATCAGCGACCCGGGACAGGCGCGGCAGACCGAGGAACTGCTGCGGGCCAGGATCGCCGACGGCGGGGTGCGGTGGATCTGCGCCGGGCACAGCGCGCCGACGAAAACCGGGATCCGCTAGGAGTCTTTAGGGGCAGATTCTTTAGGAGTGGAGTCCATTGCCGGTTCGTCGGGGGTCCTCAGGTCATCGAGGGCTTTAATGGCTTTCTCCCAACGGTCCTGCCGCTCGGCGGGTGACTGTTCCCACCAGGGCGTGCCCCGTTCACCGAGGCCTTCCTTAGCGATCTGCACGCGGCGTCGCGCGTCCTTCACCTTGGGTTCTTGCTTGGCCTTGCGGTACTTATTGACTGCTGAGCGGGCGCGACCCAGCTGGGACAGCAACTGCTTGGCGACGTCGTCGGGCAGGCTCGGATCGGCGCGGCGCCATTTCCTGCCTTCGTGCAGGAAGAACCGGTCGTCGTCGGACGTCTGGGGTGTGCTGGTCATGCCCGCCTATCGGTGAAGTGGTGTGGTCTCAACGTACTAGCTGCTGGGGACCGGCGGGCCGATGACGAGCAGGGCGGCGAAGACCACCGCGATGCCCGCCACTGACACCAGCGCGGCGATCAGCGGTTTGCGCAGCACCCAGGCCTGCAACTGTTCGATCGGGCCGCGCGGGGTGTCAGCTCCGGGAGCGAGCCGCCAGCCGCCGTCGAGCTTCCCGCGGCGTTCCATGGTCTGGTCGAACACGACGGACGCGAGCGGCACCACGGCGGAGAGCAGGCCCAGCAGACCGGTGGTGGCGGACCAGCGCTGGTTCACCCAGACGAAGACCGTGACCACGACAAACACCAGGAAAACGAACCCGTGGATTCCGCCGGCAGGCGAAATGAGCGCCTCGGTGGTTTGGGTCACATACTTGAGGAACATGGCCAGGAGCAGGAAAGTCCAGGTCAGGGCCTCAGCGACGGCGACGATGCGGAATAGGATGCGGGGGCTCATACGTCTCTCCAAAGGGGTCGGTCCCTCCAAAATACCGCAGGGCGCCGAGCCCGCCCCCACCGGACTGGCGTTGGAAATGTCACATGTGCCCGGGCTGCCCGCCAAACTGTCAGGGGAAAATGGTTAGCTGAGAGCGTCCTGATACCGTGAGCAGCTCCAAGGTTGCAGCCGCTGGGAGGCACAGTGTTTCTTCTCGACCCGACGGTCCCCGGTGCATTGCCGGACCTGGTTTTTTCGGCCACCGATCTGGTGACGGCCGCCGACTGTGAGTACCGGCTGCTGTCCGTCCTCGACGAGAAGCTGGGCCGCTCCACCCGACCGGATTTCGACGTCGACGCCATGCTGGAGCGCACCGCCGTCCTGGGCGACGTTCATGAGCGCAAGGTCCTGGACGCCCTGGTGGCCGAGCACGGACCGTGGAATCCGGCTGCCGGGACAGGCGTGTACGACGTCGTGCCCGCAGCCGGCATGGAACGTGCCCTGCTGGAAGACAAGCACCGGGAGTCGATAGCCGCGCTGAGGTCCGGGGCAGACGTCGTCTTCCAGGCCGCATTCTTCGACGGCCAGTTCCACGGCCGGTCCGATTTCCTGGTAAAGACCGCCGAGGGTTCCTACGCGGTGTGGGACACGAAGCTGGCCCGGCACGCGAAAGTCAGCGCTCTCCTGCAGCTGGCGGCTTACGGGGATCAGCTGCTGGCGGCCGGCATCCCGACGGCGTCGGAGGTCACCCTGGTGTTGGGCAATGGGGCGCACAGCATCCACAGCCTCTCAGACATTCTGCCCGTGTTCCGCGAGCGCCGGGACCGGTTCCTGCGCCTGATCAGCCGCCACCGCCACCAGCCTGAGCCGGTGCGGTGGGGCAGCGCAGACCACAGCGCCTGCGGGCGCTGCCCCTACTGCCAGATCAAAGTCGCCGAGACCCGTGACCTGCTGCTGGTAGGCGGGATGAGTACCACCCGCCGGGCAAAGCTCCACGCCGAGGGTATCCACACCATCGATGAGCTTGCCGCGCTGGAGGTCCCGGCTACTGACAGGAGCCTGCTCCGGCTCCGTGACCAGGCCCGCATGCAAACCGGTACCGCCCACCCTGATGGCAGCGTCGAGTACACCGGCAAGGATGGCCTGCCCACCACGCTGAGTTACCGGGTGCTGCCGGACCACACCCTCGCGGCACTTCCCGCGCCAAGCCACGGCGACATCTTCTTCGACTTCGAGGGGGACCCGCTCTGGCAGGACGACGCCGGCCGGTGGGGGCTTGAGTATTTGTTCGGCGTAGTCGAGAACCCCGACCGTCCCGGCGACCCTCCCCCGTTCCTGCCGCTCTGGGCCCATTCCCGCGGCGAGGAACGGCACGCTTTTACCGACTTCCTCGACTATGTCGCCCGACGGCGAGCGCAGTACCCGGACCTGCACATCTACCACTACGCCTCCTACGAGAAGACGGCGCTGCGGAACCTGTCCCTGGCCCATGTGGTGGGCGAGGACGCGGTGGACGCGCTCCTCCGCGACGGCGTTCTGGTGGACCTGTACGAAACGGTGCGCCACAGTCTGAGGATTTCCGAGAATTCCTACAGCATCAAAAAGCTTGAACCCCTGTATATGGGGGAAAATCTGCGCAGCGGGGACGTGGTGGACGCCGGGGCCTCAGTGGTCGCCTACGCGGATTACTGCACCGCCCGGGATGCCGGGGACGAGGCGCTGGCCGCCGAGATCCTTGCGGGTATCCGCGACTACAACGAATACGACTGCCTCTCAACCCTCCGGCTCCGGAACTGGCTGTTGGACCGCGCCACGGAGCGGGGTATCAGTCCCGCAGCGTCGCGCACCCAGACACCCACCGAAGTGCAGGATCCCAGCCCTGAGGAAAGCCGGCTGCTGGACTATCTGGAGAATCTCCCGCTGACGCACACCCTAACCGCCGATGAGCAGGCCGTCGCGATGGTCGCCGCCGCCGTCGGCTATCACCGCCGCGAGGACAAGCAGTTCTGGTGGGAGCACTTCGATCGGATGGACAAGGCCGTTGAGGACTGGGCTGATACCCGGAACGTCTTTGTGGTGCAGCGGGCCGAGGTGCTCACCGACTGGGAAAAGCCCACCCCCCGGAGCAACCCGGTCCGCACCCTCCGGCTGTCCGGGGTAGCCGCGGAGGGATCCGACTTCGAACCGGGCAAGTCCCTGTTCCGCATGTATGACCAGCCGCTGCCCGAGGATCTGGCCGCCGACGATGATGGAACCTTGCTCCGGGCCGGCTGGTTCGGTACCGAGGTGATCGGCCGGGACCACGACGGGGTCAGGGATGTTCTGGAGGTCCGGGAAAAGCTGAGAAAAGGCGGCACCGAGTACAGTCAGGCCCCCGTTGCGCTGACCCCCGACCAACCCATCGCCACGAAGAGCATCCGCGCCGCCCTGTCCGAACTGGCCCACCAGGTGGGCTCTGCCCTGCCCGGTCTTCCCCGCAATCCTGGCCTGGAGGTGCTGCGCCGGGCCAACCCCACATTGTCGGGCCCCCAGTCCCTGCCGGAGGTGGTCGACGGCGATTACATCACCGCCATCACCGCCGCCGTCGCAGCCCTGGACCACTCCTACCTTGCGGTGCAGGGACCTCCTGGCACCGGTAAAACCTACGTCGGCTCCCATGTGATCGCGGCCCTCGTGGCACGCGGCTGGAAGGTGGGGGTGGTGGGGCAGTCCCACAAGGTGGTGGAGCACCTGATCCGGCAGGCGATCACGGCAGGCGTTCCCACGAGCCGGACGGCCAAGAAGACCAGCGATGCCCACGCCCCCTGGGAACACAAGACCGACGAGGGTGTGGCGGAACTACTCGATTCGTCCGGTGGCGCCCTGGTGGGCGGCACCGCCTGGACCATGACCGGCAGCAAGGTACCGCCCGGTTCACTCGACCTCCTGGTCATCGACGAGGCAGGCCAGTACTCGCTGGCGAACACGCTCGCCGTATCCCGGGCCGCCACACGACTGGTACTGCTCGGCGATCCCCAGCAACTGCCCCAGGTCACCCAGGGCAGCCATCCCGAACCGGTCGACACCTCGGCCCTGGGCTGGCTGTCAGCTGGACACGCCACCCTCCCGCCGGAGTTCGGCTACTTCCTGGCCGACAGTTGGCGGATGCACCCCGATCTCTGTGCAGCGGTCTCCCGCCTGTCGTACGACGGGAAACTTGAGGCGGCTCCTGCCGCGGTCGGGCGATTCCTTGCTGGACTACCTGCAGGAATTGAATGCGTCATGGTGGAACACTCCGGAAACACCACATCCTCACCCCAGGAGGCTGCTGAGGTGGTCAGCCAGGTGAAGGCCCACCTCGGGGTGTTGTGGACGGGTGGCCCCGACGAGGTGCCGCGTCCGCTGGGACCTGACGACCTCCTGGTGGTTGCCGCCTACAACGCTCAGGTACAGGAAATCCAGAACCAGCTCGAGGCGGCCAGCCTGAACGGTGTCCGAGTGGGAACCGTCGACCGGTTCCAGGGTCAGGAAGCCCCCGTGGTGATCGTGTCAATGGCCTGCTCATCCGCCGCGGAGGCGCCACGAGGGATCGGCTTCCTACTCAATCGCAACCGGATCAACGTTGCAGTGTCCCGTGGGCAATGGCGGGCAGTCGTGATCCGCTCCCCCGAACTCACCCACCATTTACCGTCCCGGCCAGAACAGTTGGAGGAGCTGGGGGCTTTTATTGGTTTGTGCAGCACGAGAGCCGGACGCAGCTTTAGCCCGGCGGCGGTGAACTGATGGTCAGGACCGCTACGGCGCCCTCCCCTGCCGCGGCGTAGGAGTGGTGGTCGTCGCTGCGCCACGCATGGGACTCACCGGCCGTGACCGTGAGTTCCTCGGCGGCACGGCCCACCCGCGCACTGCCGCGGACCACCAGCAGGTGTTCGATGACGCCCGGGCCGTGCGGGGGCGATACCCGCGAACCGTCCGGCGCAATGGTGAGCCAGTACACTTCGGTGATGCCGCCGTCGTCGTGATGGCGGATACCCATCAGCCGAGCGCTGACCGCGTCGTCGCTGGCCTCCGCACCCGGTTCCTCACCCAGGAGCACCGCCAGCGGCACATGCAATGGCGCGGCCAGTGCATACAGCGTTTCAAGCGTGGGGTTGCGTTGGCCGGTCTCCAACTCGGACAGCGTTCCCTTGCCGATCCCGGCCTGCGCCGCCAAGCCCGTCAGGGAAATGCCCTGCTCTGAACGTAGCGTCCTGATGGTCCGTCCCACTGCGGTCAGCCGATTGGGGGTGGATCTAGTAGTCATCAAAGGCCTCCTCCGGCTAGGATAGCAGCGTTCCGTATACAGAACTGGTGTTTTCGGAACTCAACCATCCGTACAGATTGCGAGACCACACCCGTGCCGCCCACCGCAACCCACACGACCCTCCGGGAACCAGCGCTCGCCGGAGTGGTGACCGCGCTGGTTGGTTTCACCTCGTCCTTCGCCGTGGTGCTGGCCGGTTTGCGGGCAGCCGGTGCCACCGAGCAGCAGGCAGCGTCGGGTCTCCTTGCGCTGACTGTGATCTTCGGCGCCGGAATGATCCTCCTCTCCACCGTCTATCGGCTTCCGATCACCCTGGCCTGGTCCACCCCGGGCGCGGCACTGCTGGCGGGTGCGGCCTCGTACGACGGCGGGTGGCCCGCCGCCGTCGGCGCCTTTATTGTTACGGGCGCACTGATCGTCGCCACCGGCGCGGTCCCTGTCCTGGGTCGGTTGATCGGCCGCATTCCAACCGCCCTGGCGCAGGCCATGCTCGCTGGGGTGCTGCTCCCGCTGTGTCTGGCGCCGTTCCAGGCTTTGGGCAGCATCCCCCTCCTGGTGCTGCCCTTGATCCTGATCTGGCTGGCCGGAACACGGTTCGCGCCACGATGGGCCGTGCCCCTGACCCTGTTGGGCGCCCTGCTGGTGATCACCGGGTATCTGGTGGTCAACCGAATCACCCTCGACTGGGCTGCCGCAGCACCAACGGTTGAGCTCACCACTCCCGAATTCAGTATTCAGGCGATGGCCAGCATCGCTTTGCCGCTGTACATCGTGACGATGGCTTCACAGAATGTGCCAGGGGTGGCGGTTCTTGCTTCCTTTGGATACCGCACACCCTGGCGCGCGTCGATGTTCGTCACCGGCCTCGGCACCGTGGCGGCAGCGCCTTTCGGCGGCCATGCCATGAATCTCGCGGCGCTGTCGGCGGCACTGTCCGCTGGTGAGACGGCTGGGCACGATCGCAATCGTCGGTGGATCGCGGCAGTCAGTGCTGGCTGTTGCTACCTGGTGCTTGCAGGCGCCTCCGCGGCGCTGGTAACGGTGGTCGCCGCAGCACCTCCCGGCCTGATCGAGACGGTGGCCGGGCTGGCGTTGATGGGCACCATGGCGACGGCGCTGGCAGCAGCGCTGGCAGAGGTCAGCCAGCGGATGAGTGCCGTCGTGACTTTTCTTGTCGCCGCATCAGGGCTAAGCCTGGCAGGGATTGGCGGCGCGTTCTGGGCCCTGATCGCAGGCCTGCTGGTCCGCTGGGTGCTGGAGCGCCAGTCAATCGATCAACCGCGCCCATAGCGTTGCCAGGTCAAACATGGATCCGTCTCGCTCTATCGCATCCTGCAATAAAATCCGGCCGGTTTCGCGTAGGTGAAAATCCATCGCTTCCCCAGCATCCTCCACATTGCCAGCCAGAATCGCCTCGACGATCGGCGTGTGCTCCGCATACACCCGCTGCAAGTTCCTAGACCCCCTGATCGTCGATGCTCCCACCAGCCGCGTTGCATCTCGTAGGTTCTCTACAATCCGGTGCACATAGGCGCTTCCTGCCAATTCGAGGATTATGCCGTGTAGTCGCTGATCATGATGGATGAAGAGGCGCTCGTCATCAAGCTCGGCGGCGGCTTTCATGGCTCGCCACTCTTGGTGGAGTCTCACGTCGACTTCCGCACCGGCGGAATAGCGCGCTGCTGCTCGACGAGCCGCTGGAACTTCGAGGGCAATCCTCACCGCAATCATTTCGGCTAGTTCCTGTGGGCCTGGAAACACCACCCGAAACCCCTTGTTGCGCTCAAAACGGACCAGTCCGGTCTCTTCCAAGCGGAGCATGGCTTCACGTACAGGACTCCGCGACACCCCAAGGTCTTCTGCAATTTTGTAGACAGAGTACAACTCACCCGGCTGAAGCGTCCCGTTGTGGATTGCCTCCCGGACTGATTCAACGGCCCTCTGCGTCAGTGACCTGTTGTTCTCAATGCGTTTCAAGCCGGGGCCGGGAGTGTCCATCTACCGATCATAGGGCAACGTAATACGCGACAGATGGCATGTGATGTACGAATGGCCCGCGCATTTCTTCTACAGCTCTCATTGATCCAGAAGCGCTGGAATGCCTTGTCTCAGCCCTCCTCGTTGTGTAACCTACGTTACTAAGACATGTAACATGCGACACACCACCGAAAGGCCTAAAGTGAAATCTCAGCTATCTTCCCTTCAACTGTTTGTAGCAACCGGGGCGATCTCCCTGACTGTACTCACTGGATGTTCCGCGGCGGAATCACCCGCTGAATCCAGTGCCGAACCCGAAAGAGACCGCGCGGTGGCGCAGGTCAATGAAACGGCTGCTGCATTAGTTCCCCAAGACATTGCTGATGCGGGCACCTTGCAGATGGCCACCACAATCGGCATGGCACCGCTGGGGTACCCCGATCAGCAGAGCGGGGAGTTGGTGGGTTTCAACGTTGACATTATGAACCAGGTTGGCGAGGTCCTCGGGCTGGATGTCGAAGTCCACGGCGTGTCGCTCGATCAGATCATCCCGGGAATGCAGGCTGGACGATACGACCTCACCGCTAGCAACATGGCGATAACTGATGCGCGGCAAGAAGTACTGGACTTCGTTGAGTACTACTTCGGCGCGAGCTCCCTAGCTTTCCCAACCGGTAACCCGAAAGGCTTGTCTCCGGACAATTTGTGTGGCAGCTCGGTCGGAGTGTCCATCGGATCGTTCCAACAGACGGAGGTAATGCCCGGCCTGTCGGAAGCCTGTGAGGAAGCCGGCTCCGATGCCATAGACATTCAGGAATTCCCTGACCAGCAAAAAGCGATTCTGGCCATGAACAGCGGCCGAATCGACGCAGTCGCTGCAGACAGCGCCATCCTCCACTATGCAGCAGGACAAAACGATCAAGTAGAAGTAGGGGAGAATTTGACCGCGGGGTCGGTACTAGGTATCGGTCTGCCCGAAGGTTCGCCCATGGTGGAAGCAGTCCACGCTGCGATGAACGACTTGATTGAGACCGGTATCTATCAGGAGACGCTAGAGAGCTACGGAATCGTGGATCTGGGTATTGAGCAGTCAGAAATCAAGAAGTAGCGGTGAGAGAGGTCCAAATGATCGCCCTACCGACAAACTCGAAGTCAACATCTGTTCCGCAGGTCATCGCTCGAACAAACGTCGGGCGTTTGATCCTATCTGCCGCTGTCCTCCTAGCAGCGGTGGCCGTCGTCGTGGCGATTCTGGGTAACGAACGGTTCGGATGGCCAGTCATTCTTGATCATCTATTTGCGCCGACCATCATCGCGGGTATCGGCAACACTCTCCTGTTGACCGTGGTGTGCATGATTATCGGAACCCTTTTGGGCGGAGTTTTCGCGCTGATGAGCCTATCTCCCAGCCCTCCCTTGCGATGGATCGCAAGTACCTTCGTCTGGTTTTTCCGCGGTATTCCACTCTTGGTGCTGTTGCTGTTCTTCTTCAACCTTTCAGCACTTTTTCCCGAGGTGGTGCTGGGGCTCCCAGGCGCCGACCCCTTCCTGACACTGAATGCAAACCAGATCATCAGCCCGTTCACAGCGGCAGTTCTTGCCCTGTCCCTGCACGAAGCAGCCTACATGTCGGAGATTATCCGAAATGGCATCTCCAGTGTAGATAGGGGGCAACGAGAAGCTGCCCAAGCACTCGGAATGAAACCGTCGAAGGTGAATCAACGAATTGTTATCCCCCAGGCAATGCGGATAATTGTTCCCCCAACATCGAACCAGGTGATTTCGATGCTGAAGACGACCTCCTTAGTGAGCGTTATTGCCTTGAGCGACCTTCTGTTCTCTGCACAGATTATCTACTCGACCAACTATCAGGTGATACCTCTTCTGGCGGTCGCCACAATTTGGTACCTGGGACTGCCCACGGTTTGGTTGACTCGTGGGGTTGATAGTTTCTTAGGCGGCTAGCACCATGTTGTTGATTGTCTCAAACT
>NZ_BAAAIJ010000023.1:0-60707 GCF_039526005.1 Arthrobacter flavus
CCGTCAAAACCAGCTGCAGCAAAAGACTGCCGCTTAACCCGAAAAACGACTATCCCGTGTCTCACTTACTTGACACACCTCAGTGACTCGAAGACACACGACGAACACATCAGTTCGCTAAGGATTCGGTATTGCCCCGAAGAATAGCGCCCAGGCTTCACGCCTCATTAAGGAAGCGGTGGACGACGGGGTATTCCGCGGCATCGGCTGAGTTGGGGCACTTGACTGGGCACTTGATGTTGTTCGGATCCCGGGAGTCCGCATACGGAATCGGCGGTCAAAGAAAGCGAAAGTAGGGAACCCATGATTGAGTACTCTCTGAGTGCGACTAGTGCAGGGTCATTAGCGATAGCGCACAATCGCAGATCGTCAGAACGAGTGGGGACCAATGTCTGATCCGTATACAGAAGAGCAAGCTGGCTTGTCCACCCGGATCAGCGTCTTCAATCTCGACCCTGTCGAACAGTCGAAACTGTGGTTGCAAGTCGGGCCGACCGAGGCCCGACGGATACTCGTCGGGGTGTTGCGGACTGCACTGCTCTTCGGTGGCACAGTCGTCGTCGACCGCAATCAGCTCCTTGAGGGGATATTCTTCATTGCCATGCCTCCGGAGCGTTTGGCCTGGCACCTCGGCTTAGAGCCCGGAGCGCCGCTTCCGATCGAAGTGCAATTGCTGCCAGCGCCATCCAGCTCCTCAACAGCACCGGGGCCATGGCGACTCTCCGGCGGAAAGCATAGCTGGGGAGTGGACGACGACCTTGTGTCGGCAATTGAGGCAAATCATGCCGCGATCCGCGAGGACCTGCACCGAGTATCGTCTCCACTCATTGCCCTGACAGGGGGAGCTTACGAGCGAGCCTCGGAGGCAAGCCAGCGGTCCCATTCGTCCTCTGGTGCTGAATTCGAAAAGGCATGGCGCGTTTCGGACCCGGTCGTGGTGCCACAAAGTCTCTGGGATGCGCGGGATATTGAAGTAGCAAAAACAGTGCGGGAGAGCGGCCGAAGCGCCTGGGTCAAGGCAATGCGGGACGGACGCATTCGTGTACTTAGCAGCGCCCGCCTGGGACCGAACCCGCTCGGACCCGAGCTCGACACCGAGCTTCCCCCGAACTTTGATCAGGTCCCAGAAGTGGATGAGCTCGTCGCTGCTCTAATGAATCTCGAGTACGCGAACGATGTTGACCGGAGCAAAACAGCTCCCTGCCAAGTTGTGCACTCGGGCCATGCTATGCCGTGCCAGCGTGCCCACGTGACGACTCGGTCCCTCGTGACTCGTTGGCTCGACGGCGAGCATCTAGAGCAGTTGACCCCGCCGCAACTGCCAGAACCCCTGCAGCATGACGGGCTGGCTGTACATCGCAGCTCGGCACTCGGTTGGTGGACACTTGCTTACAACCGTGCCATCTGCAATCGCGACGGCCTCAGGTTGCTCACAATCTATAACGCGTTACCGTCGCCTTCGGGCATCCGTGGCGACGACGCTAATGCTGCCGAGCTCGCCTGGGGGCTTCGTAGGCCGCCGGAGACATTCTGGTCCCGGATGCGCGCGCGTGTGCGCCGTCGGCCGCGGACCGCGGTCGCCAGCACTCTGCCCATCGCCGGCGATATTGTCACACGCCTTGCGGCATTTATGCCCGGCGAGTACTCACGCCTGCAGGCATTCGACGCCGTTGGCTCTAGCGAACTGTTGCGTAAGCCTGGTCGGCGGTCGCTCTTCGATCTCGTTGTCGCAATCGACGAAATCGCCGGTGACACGACGTCACGATCCCGACGAATGCGCTCGACGATTCTCCGTGGCGGCGTCGTCACCATCGGCGGGCTCTCGATTGTGCTTTACGACAACGGGTTCATTGCTCTTTCCGGCCCAGTATGGGCGGTCGCCGCATTCGTTGCCGCTTCACTCCTCGCCACACCTTGGTCGGATTTCGGCGCCCTCCGTCGCATGTCCGGATCGCGGTTGCAATCCACCCTTCGGTTCCAGCCATGACAGGGACTCGCCGCTGGCGCAACGTCTGGACCGCCCCCGGTGAACGTCTCTTCGTGCAAGCGCTCGATGAGGAAGGATGGACTCGTCACAGGATTATGTCGAATTCCGAAGGCGACGGGGCAGTTGCCGTCGTCGTCGATAGATCACGGGTCCTTTTCATTGACGCGGTGCGCCCTGCCATCGGGCGGAATCTGTGGGAGCTGCCACGCGGACAGGCCGATACCGCAGACGGATCCCCGGAGGCAACGGCTGCGCGGGAACTTCTCGAAGAGACGGGCCTGATCGCGAACGAGTCCCGCTTGCTCGGACAGATCTGGGCGGAGAGCGGCCTGAGCGGTGACGCGGTGAACGTGGTGCTCGTCCGCGTCGATCCTCGTGCCGAGCGGGTCGACGCGGAGTACTCGACACTACGGTGGATCGATATAGGTCGCATCGGTCAGGAAATCGCCGATAGTAAGATCGGCGACGGCATCAGCATTTCCGCACTCGCGCTGGCGTGGGCGAAAGGCGAACTCAACGCGGCTGATTCTTTCCAGGGGGAAAGCGAGGCCCAGCGCCGGAAGAACTGAAACGAGGTCGAATGCCAAGGCCCCTTCCTTCGGATTCGCAAGCGCAATCCAACACCTAGTTGCCAAAATCGCTACGTAGAGGCGAGCGAACGAGAGCTAGACGTCAAATTCTCGATTATCGAACCAATCCAGCCATCTTTGTGACATTAAAACGTACGACTGGCCCAGCATCCCGTGGATGTGAAGGGCGAGCAAGAGGCCCTGTCGTGACGCTCAGAGTGACTGGTCGTAATGGTTGTGGGCTTGCCATCTCTGTCATGACCACCCGCACCTCACGCACTGATTGCACCCCCGCCAAGATGGGGCACGAAGGCAAAGCTGCCCCCGCTGCGTGCCGGCGCGAACGCGCAGCTGTGGAGGCGAAGGCCTGACGCTCTAAGAATGGGCTTGCGAGACGTTCAACGTCGACCGCGTCGAGATCGAAAGATCCTCGACCACAACAAGAAGAGCTTCATCGAAACTGACTTCTACGGGGATAGGCTACGAATCGATGGACGAGTAGCAGGTCTGGGTCAACTGGACCAGAGCAATCTTGCTCATGCCGAAGACAAGCGCCTACTGGATTCTGTTTGGGAGGTAACGTCGACCGAGATGCGCGATGACAGCATCGAACAACTTCTCGAAGAAGCGCAGAACCAAGAGAATCTGGATGGGGCAGCCTGCACCACGAAACAGTTGGTCAGCTCAGGGAAATCAGCCGTTCCTTCAAGACCTTCACCCGGGCGTGGATGTCGTCGCGGACCAGCTCCATGCGGTCGCGCCCCTCGATACCGCGCAGGGAAGGTTCATCGGTTTCCCAGGTTTCCACCTCGACGCCTTGGACCGCAGGAACCTTTGCTTCCCCGCCGAGAACCACGACGAGCCCGGCGGCACGCATGTCGGTCTCCGTCAGCAGGGTGGGCTGCTCCGCTGAAATGTCGACACCGAGGTCTGCAAGAACCTCAGCCGAGAGAGCGTTGATGGCGGTTCCGGGTTTGGTGCCAGCAGAACTGACTGAGATCCCGTCGCCCGCTTCCAATCTCATGAGGCCTGCAGCCATCTGGGATTTGCCGCCGTTCTTGACGCATACGAACAACACTGATGGTTTCAGGTGCACCTGTGTACTTCCGTTGGGATCGGTCATCACGCCTCACTCGTTGCGTTTGTACCCTAAGTGGGCACCTCCATTCGATGGCCCCAGACTACGTTGCGACATCGATGATTGTCGATGTCTAGTCCGAGGTCGCGTTCTTTATCGCGCCCGCCGGATGCGGAATGGCCCCTTGGCCGTCGAGGGATCGACCACCGAGCCGGCCTGGGTGATCTGAACCTGACCGGCAGCCACCAGCCGCCGGGCCGCCCGTCGCGCTGGCTCCTCCAGGCACGACCAGTCATCGCCACCCACCACACGCGCTGCATCGGAAGGCCAGATGCTCGGCGCCGCAGCCAGCAGGCTAAGGATTGTGGCTTCCAGTTCCTGATCGGCGGGGGTGACCCCCCGGCGTCGACAGGCGGCCGAGCAATAGCGCACCTCGTCCCAGGTCGCGGCCCACTTGGCACGCCATTCCATCCGGCGTCCACAGGATACGCAGGTCTTCTCGTCCGGTTCCCGCGCAGTACCGCGCTGTCGGTGGGCCATGGCTTCATTCTCCATGACGCGCAGAGGCACCCTTGTAGGGTGTCACTTGTGGCTATGCGGATTCTGGCGGTAGGTAAGAAGCACGAGGCGTGGGTCAGTGACGGCATCGCGCGCTACGAGAAACGGCTCAAGAAGCCCTTCGACCTGGGCTGGCAGCTCATCCCCCACTCGGCCCGGGAGAATGACGCCGCCCGCCGCGAGGAATCCGAACGGCTCCTCGCGAAACTCACGGCCAACGACTTCGTCATCCTGCTCGACGAACGCGGCAAGGCCCTCGATTCCCCCGGCCTGGCCCGGACCCTCCAACAGCCCATCGACAACGCCCGGGCTGTGACTTTGATCATCGGCGGCGCATACGGCGTTGACCCGTCCGTCCACAGTCGCGCCAACCTGGTGTGGTCGCTGTCCCCCCTGGTCTTTCCGCACCAGCTGGTCCGGTTGATCCTCGCCGAACAGTTGTACCGCGCGCAGGAGATCGCCGCCGGGCGCCCCTATCACCACGAGTAGCAGCCTCACCAAGCCGTCCCCCGCACCGCGTCGAATACCCTTAGGTAGGGCAGGTAGCCCTTCAGCCGTAGTACGAGTGCGGACAACCACTGGACCTGAGGGAGGATCATGAGCGGCGCACCGGCTTTGCACCGTCTGGTCCGCTCCTCAGTGACGTCAGCAGTTGTCCTCGCCCTTGCTGCCGGGGCGCACGTCATTGGTGGAGGAAACCTCCCAGCCCCGTTGATCGTTGCCGTGCTGGGGTCGGCGACGCTCATGGCAGTGACAGTCATTTCTAAAA
Source organism: Arthrobacter flavus (assembly GCF_039526005.1). NCBI lineage: Bacteria > Bacillati > Actinomycetota > Actinomycetes > Micrococcales > Micrococcaceae > Arthrobacter > Arthrobacter flavus. The sequence continues at coordinate 4,962 of NZ_BAAAIJ010000023.1, forward strand.
GAGCTTTATCGCTGCCCGCCCTCTTTCTCGTTCTCGCTCTGGGGCAATGGCTCCTGCACCACGCGTTCAGTCTGACGTCGACGACGGCGGCTTGCGTCACCGCACCCGCCACCCACTACGCCGTCCAAGCGGTCAACTGCATGCCGAATGGTGCGCATGGGCACCCCGCCGCCGCACACACCGACCTCTGGATGCTCACACTCCACGGTGTCGCCGTCGCCGCCACGGGGTTCATGCTCCACCGGGGCGAATCCGCACTGCACCAGGCAGCCAGCTGGCTAGTACCACTACTCCGGCTGCCCGACGTCGTCCTCGGCGCCCCAGCCCCCCGGATCCCCCTGTTCCCACCGGCACCGGCGCTACGTCCGGTTCGCGCCCTGCGCGACATCCCCGCGCTTCGGGGGCCACCGCACCTGCCCGCCCGCATCCTGCTGCCTGCCTGACCTTCCCTGATCCGTGGGCAGCTGCCTCACCACAACACCCATTTTTCGCTGATCCCAAGAGCGCTGTGCGCCTGGGCAGCATCCTGAAAGGCATTCCCATGAAAGCTTCATCACGCCGGACCGTCACCACCTCAGCACTCGCCGTCACCACCGCGGGTCTCATGGCCCTCGGCCTGGGCACGGCTTCGGCCCACGTCAATGTGAGCCCAGCCAGCACCACCGCTGGTGGTTACACGCAGCTCAACTTCTCAGTGCCCAGCGAGTCGGACACAGCCCTGACCGAGAAAATCGAGGTCCAGCTCCCCACCGATAGCCCCTTCACCTCGGTCCGCGCCAAGCCGGTGGAAGGCTGGACCGCCGAAGTCGTCCGCGGTGACCTTCCCGAGCCCGTCGAAATCGACGGCACCACCATCACCGAAGGCGTCCTGTCTGTGGTGTGGACCGCGGACAGTGAAGAGGACTCACTGTCCGCCGATGAGTACCAGATCTTCTCCCTGTCAGTGGGGCGTCTCCCGGCCGAGGGAACCACAGTGACACTGCCTGCCATCCAGACCTACTCAGATGGCAGCGTGTCGAGCTGGGATGAGGTAGCCGAGGAAGGCGCCGAGGAACCGGAAAGCCCGGCACCATCCTTCGTCACCACCGCCGAGACTGAGGAAGGCGGGCACGGGCACGACGCGGCAGCCACCGATGAGGCCGACGCCGCCGATACTGAGCAAGCTTCGGCCACCGAATCCACCTCAACCCAGCCGGTGATATGGGTGGCCCTGGCCGCTGGCCTGCTCGGGCTGGCTGCGGGCGTCTTGGCCCTGGTCCGGACCCGCAGCACCAAGTAGGAGTCTGTAACGATCCCTGCGTCAATCGGTTGTCTCATTCGTGCGGCCGATTGACGCAGGGGCATTCACCGGCGAAGGTGAGTCCATGGGTATCCACACACGGACTTCGTCCAAAGCCGCTGTCGTCATCGCGGCCATCAGTTCCATCGCGTTGGTTGCGGGATGTGGGGCGTCAAGTTCCACCGAGCAGGAGTCGACTCCCGCACCGGAAGCCACCACCTCTGCCGCGCCGACCACGGAACCGGCCGACGAAGCCAGCACATCCCCCTCACCCGAGGCCTCGGCCGCCCCGACTGAAGAAGCGTCGGAAGAGCCCACCGCAGCCGAGCCCGAGGACGACGGGAGTTGCACCGCCGCCGATTTGGCGGCCACGGTGGAAACACCGATGGGTGCCGGCAGCGCGGGTACCGCCGCCCGCAACCTGATCCTCTCGAATATGTCGGACGAGGAATGCACCATGACCGGCTATCCGGGAGTGTCCTACGTCGACGCGTCCGAGGCGCAGGTCGGCGCCCCCGCCGATAGGGAACCCGGAGTGGAGACACCCACCGTGGTGTTGGCTCCCGGCCAGTCGGCTATCGCCACCCTGCAACAGACCAATGCCCAGAATTACGGTGACGACTGCAGCATTACCGACACCACCGGTGTCAGGGTCTACCCGCCGGGTGCCACCGACTCGCTGATCGCGGTCCAGGCCTCGGTTGGCTGCGCGGCCGAGGACATCATCCTCATGACCGTTGGCCCTGTCACTGCCATGTAGTCATATTCCACCGGGAGCCAGCCCTAGCGGAAGGCTGGCGATCGTGAGTCAGTGGCGCCGCCCGATGCCCGACGCTCACGGAGTAACAGGTGCCTGAGCCGGCCGGCGGCGAGGGCGAAAATTGCTGCGGTGAGGAGCTGAAGCGTCAAGGTCAACCAGGCCTGCTGACCAACGACGGCGACGACGCCGGCCAGCACCGCGAAGGCTCCCGCGGTCACCATGACCCGCCCACGTTCCAGCAGTCCGTAGGCGACCAGACCCGCGCCCAGTACGATCCAGCCGCCCAACCCGCGGAGGGCTGCAATCGACCCGCCCAGCAGGGCGGCCAACTCCAGGACAACGGCCAGAATCAGATAGGTGCCCGAGTTGGCGTTGATCGCTGGCGGGTTGCGTACCAGCCAGGGCGCCGCCACCAGGATGAGTACCAGGGTCGCCACCACAAAGTAGGCTGCCACCGCGCCGGTGTTTTCACCGGCGATCAGGCTGGCCACCGCACCGCCCAGAAAAAGAGCAGACACACCCGCCATTGGAACCCAGTTGTTTCCTACCTGGCCTCTCATGGTGAACCTTTCCTGCTGCTGTTGGAGCGTTCTACCTTGAAGCTACCCTCCAATTCGCCGCCGGGCGGGATCCTGTGCCCGCTGCGTCGCAAAAAGTCAGTCGCCTGAGAGATGATGAATCGGTGACATCGGTGCTGGATAAATTCACTCCCGCAACCCATCAGTGGTTTGCCGGAGCCTTTGCCGCGCCCACCTCCGCGCAGGAGGGGGCCTGGAACGCCATCTCTGCGGGCTCGAACGCCCTCGTCATTGCGCCCACGGGTTCCGGGAAAACCCTGGCGGCGTTCCTCTGGGCGCTGGACAAGTTCATCGCCGCCGGCGCGGCCGAGGAAGTACCAGCCACCAAGGGAGTACCCGCGATAAAGCGCGGCACCAGGGTCTTGTACATTTCACCGCTGAAGGCGCTCGGCGTCGACGTCGAACGCAACCTGCGGGCCCCCATGATCGGGATCACCCAGACCGCCAAACGGCTGGGCCTGCCAGCGCCGTCGATCACTGTGGGGGTGCGCTCCGGTGACACCTCCCAGGCGGATCGCCGCGCCCTGTTGACCCGGCCACCCGACATCCTCATCACCACACCCGAATCCTTGTTCCTCATGCTGACGTCCAAGGCGCGAGAGACCCTTACCGACGTCGACACGGTCATCGTCGACGAAGTCCACGCGGTGGCCGGTTCCAAGCGGGGTGCGCACCTCGCGGTGTCCCTCGCCCGGCTGGATGCCCTGCTGGAGAAGCCTGTGCAGCGGATCGGGCTCTCTGCGACAGTAGAACCACAGGAGACGGTTGCCCGGTTCCTCGGCGGCAACGCTCCAGTTGAGATCGTGGCGCCGCCGTCGAAGAAGCAGTGGGATCTGACCGTCACCGTGCCGGTAGAGGACATGACCGAGCTCGGCGGACCGCCGACGCAGAACGCTGGCGACGACGACGACGCGTACGGCGCCGAAGCCGTCCCGCAGGGCAGCATCTGGCCGCACGTCGAGGAGAAGATTGTTGACCTGATCCAGGCCAACCGCTCCACGATCGTGTTTGCCAACTCCCGCAGGCTCGCCGAGCGTCTCACGGCCCGCCTCAACGAGATCCACGCCGAACGGCTGGAAGCGGCAGCACTCCGGGCAGCACCGACGGGAGACACCGCACCGACGGAAGGCAGTACAACCGGCCAGCCCGTCGGAAAGGGTGCGGCGGATCCGTCAACCCAGTCACCGCCGGCCCAACTGATGGGCCAGGCCGGCCAGACTGACGGCTCGGAGCCCCTCCTGGCCCGGGCACACCACGGGTCGGTATCGAAAGACCAGCGGGCGCTGATCGAGGATGACCTGAAATCCGGGCGGCTGCGCTGCGTGGTGGCGACGTCCTCGCTGGAGCTGGGAATCGATATGGGCGCAGTGGACCTGGTGGTGCAGGTGGAATCACCCTTCTCAGTGGCCAGCGGGCTGCAGCGGGTGGGCCGCGCGGGGCACCAGGTGGGCGAGGTCTCACAGGGCGTGCTCTTCCCCAAGCACCGGGGAGACCTCGTCAACACCGCCGTTACCGTGGAGCGGATGCTCGCCGGTAAAATCGAGCCGCTATACATCCCCGCCAATCCGCTGGACATCCTGGCGCAGCAAACGGTGGCAGCCGCGGCGCTGGGCACGATCGATGTGGAGGAGTGGTTCGACGTCGTCCGTCGCTCCGCCCCTTTCGCTTCCCTGCCCCGATCTGCCTTTGATGCCACCCTCGACCTGTTGGCGGGGCGCTACCCTTCCGACGAGTTCGCTGAACTGCGTCCCCGGATCATCTGGGACCGGGTGGAAGGCACTATCACCGGGAGGCCCGGCGCACAGCGTCTGGCCGTCACCTCGGGTGGCACCATCCCCGACCGGGGACTCTTCGGAGTTTTCCTGGTCGGTTCAGCCGAACCCGGCACTGGGGGAAAGCAGGGCGGGCGTCGGGTTGGTGAACTCGACGAGGAAATGGTCTATGAATCGCGGGTGGGTGATGTGTTTGCGCTCGGCGCCACCAGTTGGCGGATCGAGGACATCACTCACGACCGGGTGCTGGTCTCCCCCGCGTTTGGGCAGCCGGGACGGTTGCCGTTCTGGAAGGGCGATTCCCTGGGCCGGCCGGTGGAACTCGGCCGTGCGATCGGCGGATTTATCCGCGAAACCTCTGTTGCCTCCCCTGAGGAGGCGCAGGCCCGGTGCAAAGCGATCGGCCTCGATGACTGGGCGTCGGGAAACCTCCTGACCTACCTGGCCGAGCAGCGCGCGGCCACCGAAATTGTCCCGAACGACCGCACCCTGGTGGTTGAACGGTTCCACGACGAACTCGGCGACTGGCGGGTGATCCTGCATAGCCCCTTCGGCATGCCGGTGCACGCACCCTGGGCGCTCGCCGTCGGGGCGCGCCTGGAACAGCGTTACGGCATGGACGGCTCAGCGATGGCCTCCGATGACGGGATCGTGCTGCGGGTGCCCCTGATGGATGACGAGCCGCCGGGTGCCGAGTTGTTCCTCTTCGACGCTGAAGAACTGGATGGCATTGTCACCACCGAGGTGGGCGGTTCGGCCTTGTTCGCCTCACGGTTCCGTGAGTGTGCTGCCCGCGCCCTCCTGCTGCCCCGGCAGAACCCCGGGAAACGCTCCCCGCTCTGGCAGCAGCGGCAACGTTCGGCACAGCTGCTCGACGTCGCCCGCAAATACCCCACATTCCCTATCGTCCTGGAGACGGTCCGCGAGTGCCTGCAGGACGTCTATGACCTGCCCGCATTGAAGGACATCGCTGCCAGCATTGAGCGCCGGGAACTGCGCATCGTCGAAACCACCACCTCCCAGCCGTCGCCGTTCGCCCGCTCCATGCTGTTTGGCTACGTGGCGTCCTTCCTCTACGAGGGTGATTCCCCGCTCGCCGAGCGCCGGGCCGCCGCCCTGTCGCTGGATCCCACCCTCCTCAACGAACTGCTCGGTCGCGCGGAATTGCGTGAACTGCTGGACCCCCAGGTCATTGCCACCACCGAAAGCGAACTGCAGCGCCTCGCACCGGACCGGACCGTGCGTGGCCTCGAGGGCGTCGCCGACCTCCTGCGGCTCCTTGGTCCGCTCACCACGCAGGAAGTAGCTGACCGGTTCCAGACCCCTGAGGAGTCCGCCGCTACCCCGGCTGTCGAACTGGTGGGGCCGCTGCTCCTGCAACTCGGCCAGGCCAACCGGGCGCTGCAGGTCTTCATCGCCGGCGAGGAGCGCTGGTCGGCGGTCGAGGATGCCGCCCGCCTGCGCGACGCGCTGGGCGTCCCCCTGCCGATGGGCATCCCGCTGGCCTTCATCGAGCCGGTGGCGGATCCACTGGGAGACCTCGTGGGACGCTACGCCCGCACCCACGGACCGTTCACCGCCGCCGAAACGGCGCAGCGCCTCGGCCTGGGAGTCGCCGTGGTGTTGACTGCCCTGCAGCGCCTCGCCGCAGACGGCCGGGTGGTCGAAGGCGAGTTCCGCCCGGTTGCCTCACTCCCGGAGAACACCCCCGTGTCCTCACACACTGCGGCGCCCAGCGAATGGTGCGACGTCGAGGTGCTGCGTCGGCTCCGCCGTCGGTCCCTGGCCGCGCTGCGGCAGGAAGTGGAACCGGTGGACCCCGCGGCCTACGGCAGGTTTTTGCCGTCCTGGCAGCACGTCGGTTCCTCCCTCCGCGGGTTGGACGGGGTGGCCACTGTGGTTGACCAGCTGTCGGGGGTTCCCATTCCGGCGTCGGCGTGGGAACCCCTCATCCTGGCCTCGCGGGTAGCCAATTACACGCCGGCGATGCTTGACGAGCTGACCGCCACCGGTGAGGTGGTCTGGTCCGGGGCCGGGACGCTGCCCGGCAACGACGGGTGGATTGCCCTGCACCTTGCCGAGAACGCGCCCCTCACCCTTAGACCGGATCCAGTGTTCGAACCGTCCGCCCTGCAACTGAACCTCCTGGAACTCCTGGACCGGGGCGGAGCCTACTTCTTCCGGCAGTTGGTCGAGTCGCTCGACTCTGACGCGCCGCTGAACGATTCCGAGGTGGTCACCGCACTCTGGGAGCTGGTGTGGGGCGGCCGGATCAGCAACGACACCTTCACCCCCGTGCGGAGTCTGTTGGCTGGCGGCAAGACCGCCCACAAACAGCGCGCCGCCCCGCCGCGCGCCCGGTCATCGCGGGTCGGACGGCTCGGACGGGCGCCTGGTGCGTCCCTGACCGGGTCGTCAATGCGGGTCAGGGGCAACGACGACGGCGTGCGCGGCTACCAGCGCAGCACCCCTCCCATGGCGGCCGGCCGCTGGACGGTGCTGCCGCAGGTCGAGACCGAAACCACCGTCCACGCCCACGCCACAGCCGAACTGCTGCTCGACCGGTATGGGGTGGTCACCCGCGGGTCGGTGGGCAGCGAAGGTACCCCCGGCGGGTTCGGACTGCAATACAAAGTCCTGGCCCGGCTTGAGGAGATGGGCAGGTGCCGGCGCGGGTATTTCATCGAGCACCTCGGTGCCGCCCAGTTCGCCGTCCCCGCGACAGTGGACCGGCTGCGCTCATTCAGCGCCGACGCCCAGCAGGAACGCCGCCCGGGTGAGGACCCCACCGTTGTGCGGTCCTCAATTGCCCTCGCCGCAACCGACCCAGCGAATCCCTATGGCGCAGCGCTGGCGTGGCCCGCCTCCGACGGCGGGCACCGCCCCGGCCGGAAGGCGGGGGCACTGGTGATCCTGCAGGACGGGCGGCTCGCCCTGTATGTGGAACGGGGCGGCAAGACCGTGCTGGCGTTCACCGACGATTCGGCGGCCCTGCACGCCGCCGCAAGCGCGTTGGTAGCGATCATTCGGCGTGGGGCGGCCGAGAAAATGGCAATCGAAAAGGTCAACGGCGAGCCGGTCCTGGACTCCGAGGCGGGACGCGCCCTGACCGCTGCGGGTTTCTATTCCACCCCGAGGGGGCTGAGAATCCGTGCCTGAGGGGGATACCGTCTGGCGCGCCGCCCGCGAACTGAACACGGCCCTGGCCGGGCGCACGCTGACGCGCTGCGACATCCGGGTCCCCCGCTTTGCGACCGTCGACTTCACAGGCGAGACGGTGCAGAACGTGGTGGCGCGTGGAAAGCACCTGCTGATCCGGGTGGGCGGTGACGACGGCTGGACCATCCACTCGCACCTGAAGATGGAAGGTCTGTGGCATATCTACCCGAAGGGTGCCAAGTGGCGCCGGCCGGCGTTCAAGGCACGCTGCATCCTCGAAACGCCCGAGTCCGCCGCCGTCGGTTTCGAACTGGGGTTCCTGAAGGTCATCCCCCGGTCCGGTGAGGATGAAGCCGTGGGCTATCTGGGCCCTGACCTGCTGGGGCCGGGCTGGGACCCCGACGAGGTGTTGCGTCGTTTGCTGGCGCAGCCCGACCGGCCGATTGGGCTGGCCCTGCTGGACCAACGGAACCTTGCGGGCATCGGAAACGTGTATCGATGTGAGCTGTGTTTCCTCGCCGGGGTGCACCCTCTGACCCCGGTCGCCGGGGTTAAAGACCTGCCGCGGATGGTGGCACTGGCGAAGAAGCTGCTGGAGGCCAACAAGGCACGGTCCACCCGGGCCACCACCGGCAATCTGAGGGGCGACACGCTGTGGGTCTATGGCCGGGAGCACCGCGGCTGCCTGCGGTGCGGCACCAGGGTGACCCTGGAACAGCTCGGGGACAACGCCCTGGAATTGCGGGACCTGTACTACTGTCCGTATTGTCAGCCGGCCAGTCCGACCGCGACCCCATGACATCATCCACCACAATCCGGGGGGACCTATGAGTTGGGCAGAAACCCTGCCGGCGTTTGCGGTCGCCATCCTCGTGATCTTCGGGCCTGGGCTGGCCTGGGGTGCGGCACTGGGGTTGCGTCGGTTGACCCTGCTGGCCCTCGCCGGACCGTTCAGTATCACGGCGGTGGTGGTGTCCGCCGAGGTCGCCGCCCTGGCTGGTGTTGACTGGTCGCTGGGACCAGTGCTGGCCGTCACCGTCCTGGTTGGCGCCGCGTTGTGGCTGCTGCGCCGCCGCTTCGGGCAGCTGATTCACGGCGGCGTCGCGGAGGCTGAACCGCTGGCCCGCTGGGCGCCGGTCCTCATCGCGTGGGCGGTCGCTGCCGTGCCGGTGGCGGCGTGGATGCTCTGGATGTTCGGCGTGCCGGAGAATATCGCCCAGTCCCATGACAACATTTTCCATCTCAACGCCCTGCGCTACATCTCCGAAACCGGCAACTCGTCGTCGCTGACCCTGGGCTATCTGGGAAGCCGGGACGGCACATTTTATCCGGCTGGCTGGCATGCGGTGGTGTCGCTGGTCATGGCGACCGCTGGCCTTCCGCTGACCGCGGCCATCAACGTGGCCAATCTGGTGCTGATCACCGGGATCTGGAGTCTGGGCTGCCTTTTCCTGGTCAGCCGTCTCACCGGTGAGCGGACCCTGCCCCTGCTGGTCGCCGCAGTGCTGTCCACCGCCTACAGTTCCTTCCCCTATTTGCTGCTGGAATTCGGGGTGGTCTACCCCTTCATGCTGTCCATCGCGATCCTCCCGGCAGCACTCGGGGTGGTGATCCAGCTCGTGGGGGCGGGCACGAAGGTGCCGCTCAGATGGTTCGGCAGCCTCCTGCTGCTGCTCGGCGTGTTACCCGGTCTGCTCCTGGCCCACCCCTCGTCCCTCCTGAGCCTCCTTGCCCTGGCTGCGCCGGCCGTCCTCGCGGTGGCCTACACCCGGTTCCGGTCCGAAAGCGGCCGACGACGGTTGGCGGTGGCGGCGGGCGCTGCCACCTTCGTGGTGCTCTCAGCTGTCCTGTGGATGACGGTACGGCCCGCCCGATCCACCAACTGGGACCAGATGGGCGATGCTGGTGGAGCCATCTCGGAAGTAGTGTTCCACGGACCGCTCGGCCGTCCGATAGCCATCCTGGCAGCGATCCTGACCGCGGTGGGAGCCGCCGTCGTGCTGTATCTGCGCAGCCATCGGTGGGTGATCGTCATGTATCTGGTGGCCGGCACGCTATTCGTCGTCGGCAGCTGGCAGGAGGCCCCAACCCTCCGGTGGATCGTCGCGGGGGTCTGGTACAACGACTACTTCCGGATCAGTGCGATGCTCGCCCCGGCGGGGATACTGGTCGCCAGCATCGGTGGCGTCGCGCTGGCCGGTTCCCTGATCCAGGCGGCGCAGCGGGTCCGCTCGACCCGCGGTACCCTCGAGCCTGCCTGGTTCGTCCCGTTGGTGACCGCCGTGGTGGTGGTCATTGGGTTGGCGGTGGCGCCGCTGTTTGCGGTCCAGCGAGCGGTCAGCGAGGCTGCCTACCATTACCGGTACACCGAAGATTCCCGGTTACTGACCTCGGACGAGCTGGCGCTGCTGCAGCGCCTACCGGACCATGTCCCCGCCGACGCGGTGATTGCTGGCCAGCCGCTGACCGGAGCGGCTCTCAACTACGCGTTCGCTGGCCGGAGGTCCCTCCTGCCCTTCGGGACCACCCCGGCTACCGCTGAGGCCAGGCTCATCTTTGAGGAACTGGACACCATGCGGCAAAACCCCGAGGTCTGCGCGGCTGTGCGCAGCACCAACACAGCCTTTGTCCTGGACTTCGGAACCGACTCGGTCCATGGCGGGGAGGCACCGGTGTTCTCCGGCCTCAGCGACCTCTCCCCCAGCGCTGGCTTCGAGCTGGTAGATCGGGAAGGTGAGGCGGCCCTGTACCGGATAGTGGGCTGCCCCTAGCGCGTACCCTTGATAGGTGATGCAATCCCCGCTTCCTGTCCGCAACGGTGTCAACGCCACCCGGTTGCGCCTGCCCGCTGAGGGTCCGTGGGGTACCGCTCTCGATTACATTCTGGACCGGTGGGACCATGTGGATCCAGAAGGTATCGCCGCCCGCTTCGACCGAGGTGAGGTGGTCGCGCTGAACGGGGAGCGGCTGACCCGGACCACCCCGCTCACCGAGCACACCTTCGTCTGGTATTACCGTGAGTTGCCGGTTGAGGAACGCCTGCCCGTGGAGGTGAACATCCTGCACCAGGACGAGAACCTCCTGGTGGTGGACAAACCCCATTTCCTTCCCACCACCCCGGGCGGCCGGTACGTGGCCGAATCAGCCCTGGTGCGGTTGCGTGTTCAGCTGGACCTGCCCGAGCTGATCCCCATGCACCGTTTGGACCGGCTGACGGCAGGGATTCTATTATTTTCCACCAACCCCGCGACTCGGGGGGACTATCAGCTGCTGTTCGAGAACCGGCTGATCTCCAAGGAGTACGAGGCCGCTGCACCAGTGGACCCGGCACTTGACCTGATGGACCATCCGCGGGTGGTCCGCAGCCGGATCGTGAAGAGCCGCACCTATCTGCTGGCGCAGGAGGTGGCGGGTGAGCCCAACACTGAAACCCTGGTCAGCCTGGTTGAGGAGCGGGGCGGGTGTGGGCGGTACCGGCTCACCCCGCATACCGGCAAAACCCACCAGCTTCGACTGCATATGGCGGGGCTGGGGCTCGGCATCCTCAACGACCCGTTCTACCCGGTATTGCACCCTCAGGCGCCCGACGATTACACCAAGCCGCTCCAGTTACTGGCCAAAAGTATCGAGTTCAGTGACCCGCTCAGCGGCACACCCCGGCGGTTCGACAGTGAGCTTCAGCTCAAGAACTTTGCCTAACGCGGGGTCCTGCTCTGGACCGCGCCCCGCAGGTCACCTGTAGATTGGGACGGTGGACCTCACCGATCTGGGAGCATGGTCACCGCTGTTCCATCCTCTGACCTTCGTCATCGTAGTGATTGACGTGTTCATTCCAGCTGTGCCCTCTGAATTCTTGGTGATCGCCTCGGGCACCATGGCGTCCGAGGGGACCCTGCTGCTGCCCGTGGCCCTGCTGACAGCCACCCTGGGAAGCTGGGTGGGCGATATTGTGCTGTACCTGTTGTTCCGCAATCGCCTGACCTCGTGGTTGGACAAGTTCAAGTGGGGGCGCGGCATCCATCGGAGTATCCGGGGCGCTGTGCAGAAGGCCGGGAAGTCACCGACCTACGCCGGGCTCATTGCCCTCCGGTTCCTTCCTGCGGGACGCTCCGCGGGCGTCGCTGCGGCAGGCATCGCTAATCTTCCGATCCGACCCTTCCTCGCGTGCGCCGCCGTCGGGGGCATCCTGTGGGCCGCCTGGCTGGTGATGCTCGGGTACATCACGGACGTCACCACCGGATTCCCATTGTGGGTCAGCGCTCTCCTGGGAATGGGTGTAGGTACGCTGGTGGGACTTGTCATTGCCGCATTCCTCGCGCTCAAGCAACGCCGGAAGGTTAGAACCACTAATGAGCACCCCGACCCCGAACGTTCCCCGGCTGCCGAACCAACCGACTAGTTCGCCAGCCGCGGCGCCGGATTCCCAGGAGCAGCACTCCTCCTCGGACGACATCGGACACGATCACGTGTCTCCAGCGCTGGAGCGTCTGCGGGCTGGCCGCCCCAAAACCGGTGTGACCGGCGGGCCGACGGCGGAGAACACCCCCGGCTCGGTCGGTGCCACTGCACCCGAGACTGTCCCGGTGCCTAAGGCCGGCCCCCAGCCGCCCGCGGGGGAACGAGGGAGTGCCTCCCGTAATGCTGCTCGCCGAGCAACGCGGGGCAGCAGCATGGTCCTTCAGAGTGTCAGATCCTGGGACCCGGACCTGGTCAGGCGGATCGCAGTCACCATCGTGGTGATTGGATCGACACTGGGCACCGCCAACGCCGCAGGGGCCTTCGGCGGGCCGGATATCCGAGAGACTTCACTGGGGACGTTCGATCCTGCGGCCACGCTGGTTTCGCCTGCCTTCCCTGCACCCTATGTGTGGCTGGTGATCGCGGCTGGGTTGCTCGGCTACACCGCGCACCAGTGGCTGCCGTCCCAGCGGCGGAGCCCCCGGCATCGGGTGCTGGGCTGGCTGGTCGCGGGGTCGCTCCTCGTCACGCTCGCGTGGGCGCTCACACTCCAGCAGACCAGCGCGACGGCGAGCCTGGTGCTGATCTGGCTGCTGGTGGTTCTGCTGCTGGGTGCCCTGCGGTGGCTCAACCGCTACCCGGTGCAGACCAGGATCGAAGCTGTCCTCGTGGACGTCCCGCTCGGGCTGTTCCTCGGCTGGGCCGGGGTCACCGCCGTGGTCCACTCCGGTGCGGTGCTGACATTCCTCGAAGTCGACTGGCTGGAGTGGGGTGCCCAGCGTTGGGCCCTGACCGGAGTCATCTTGCTCATCCTGGCGGCGATGGCCGTGTGCATGACGGATCGTGGCCGGATCGCCGTCGCTCTGGCTGTGGTCTGGGGAGTGACGCTGATGGTGCCCGAGCGGTTGCTCGGCGATCAGCAATCAGCCCCTGTGGCCTTCGCCGCCGGGCTGGGTGCCTTCCTTCTGATCATCTCTGCTGGATCGCGGCGGCACCGGGTGGACCATGCCTACCGTCGTGAGCTGCGCGCACAACAGATGGCTACAGTCGCTCCCATCGATTTCTACGACGACGGAGAACCCGCAGGATCCCAACTGTAGCGACCCGCTCCACTGCGTGGCGCATGTTCACTGCAGCGCTGATTGCCTGCCGGGCCGCGGTCTCGTGGTCGGTTTCCTCGACGAGGAACCGGAGTGTGATCCGGGGTATTCCCGCCACCACGTCCAGCTGCTTAGCTTCCACCAGATGCGCCGCCCCCAGCGCGGCCGCAGCGGAATCCATCACCGCCTCCGGTGCATGGCCGGGGAGTAAACCCGTGATGTCGAGTTGGGCACGGAACGAGGGCATGAACCCAGTCTGCCACCGCTGACCCCTTGGTCGCGGCCCTCAGGTGGGGCGGCCAAGGCCTCCGGCGGAGCCGATCCCCGAGGCGTCGCCGTCGTAACGCCTGTTAACGCCGCACCTAGGCAAGGGACAAACACTTGCCCATCAGCAGGGCAAAGGTGCAAAAATCCACCTGGGAAGAGCCTCAGATCCCCCGCACCCGATCAAATGATTCAAGACGACTTCGTGAGCACGTACAACTGAGCGGTCTGACAATCCGTACGCGAATAGTTGCTGACGAATGAACGTACTGAGTCACCGGGTGCGAGTTCTGGTTGAGTGGAAGCGAGTATCCGGTGTGAGCTGTTGACCACGCACAACACACCGAACTTCTCCAGAACCGGAAGCAGGTCAGCTTCGACGTCGTCGACAAGCAAATCCAGCGCTACGACGCCGAGGAAGCGGCCCTCATATGTGATCGGAACGCTGGCTGTAAGGGTGTACTCATCGCTGCATAAATAATCGACATGCGGCCCTGATATGTGCCCGTGCCCCTTAGTAAGGGGCACACGAAACCATTCGAAAGCGCTGTAATCGATAAGCTCTTTATTTGGTGTCTGCGCTGCGAGGCGCAATTGAGAGCGCAGGGGCCCCTGCCACCAGGATAAATACCCACGCGAAGCTCCGACCAGTTCGAGAGACGCGACGAAACCCGCCCCGTAGGCGACAGGTGAGGTAGAGCCGAACAGCTGCCGAGCAATTGGTTCTACGAGCTCGTCAATCTGTCGATCCGTTAAGACTCCATTCGATTCCAGCGCGCCGATCTGATCCCCAAGTGACTCGCTTGCAACCTTGAGCTCGGCCAAGGCGGCCTGGAAGTATTCGTCCAAGAATTGTGTGGGGCTATCTGCACACCGTGCGTTCTTATACTTCACCGCAAGTTTCCTTCAATCAGGTAGTGAGGTCCTACATAGCTGACTCTGTTTGCGACAAGGCGCTTCATTCGCTGCTCCGAGAGGATGCGCGCCGGAGCTGCTCCAGGTGCAGTATCGATGCGGCAACCTCCTCGCGCAGGGCAGATCGAGTCGCATCTGCATCTCCAACGGCAATGAATTCCGCGTATCGGTTCAGGCAGTGATGCTGACGCTCGCGTTCATGTGAATCGGCTGCGAGCAAGCCTAGCAAGGGTGAAAATTCAGCCTGGGTGCGCATCTGCTCACGGGTAAGCCGGGCCGATTGGCCGAGGGCGCACAGTTCGACCACCACATCGTCGGCAATGTGCCGCCACTGCAGTGACGTCAACGGCTCCGTGTCGATGAGACGCTCGCGAATCGCGTCAACCTCGTGCTGGTCAGCGCGATGCGCGGCCAATTCCAGGCAGGCGGCCGTCAATGCGAAGTAATGCGCTCCCAAATCACGGAGCGATGTCCGGGACAGGTTCATCAGGACATCCTGAGCATGCCGTATAGGGTCGGCACGCTCTGTCACAAAGCTCCCACCGCCGCGTCCGCGCTTCGTCACCACGAGGCCGCGTTCTCGCAGTAGCCCCAGCGCCTCGCGCACGGTGACGGGAGACACTCCAAAGGACTTGGCCAGCTCGGACTCTGCCGGCAGTCGTTCTCCAGGGAAAAGCACACCGCGGTTAATGGCGGAGTTGATCTGTCGTTCAACGACTGCTGCTTTGCCCTCCTCGCCGACCGATTCGAACACCGCGTTCCGGAGGCGGGAGGTGCGTTTCACTCCCGGGAGCGCTGTTTTCATCGAGTCCACACCCTCATTGTCGCCCATCCCGCATCCTGTTCCGGGCCTGTTGAACTATGACCTATATTACTATATGTTTGTGATCTAGCTCACCGGTGCTGCTCAATTAGGAGGTCCATATGTCGGTTATCGACACCAGAACGCCCTACCTTGACGGCGGCGCGTCCGCCCCTGCGGGAGTCTCGCTCCAGGGAGTGGATAAGCGATTCGGAGATTTCACGGCGGTCAGAAGTCTCGATCTTGAGGTCCGCTCGGGCGAGTTTTTCTCCATGCTCGGCCCCTCCGGCTCGGGTAAAACGACAGTGCTTCGGATGATAGCGGGCTTCGAACAACCGACCACGGGGACCATCGCGCTCGGTGGAAAAGACGTTACGAACATCGCGCCATTCGACCGTGAAGTGAACACGGTGTTTCAGGATTACGCGCTCTTCCCACACATGACCATCGCGGAGAATGTCGCCTACGGGTTGCGTGTACGTCGAGTGTCGAAGTCAATACGACGTGAGCGAGTGCAGGCGGCGCTCGAACAAGTGCGCCTGGGCCACGTCGCAGACCGGAAACCGAGCCAACTTTCCGGTGGGCAGCGCCAACGTATTGCGCTAGCCCGAGCGCTTATCCTGCAACCACGGGTCCTCCTCCTCGATGAGCCCCTTGGTGCCCTCGACAAGCAGTTGCGCGAGCAAATGCAGCTTGAACTTAAGCAGATTCAGCGGGAGATCGGAATCACCTTCATCTTCGTGACCCACGATCAAGAAGAGGCATTGACTTTGAGCGATCGAGTCGCCGTCTTTAACGAGGGAAGGATCGAACAGATTGGCACGCCGACCGAAGTCTATGAACGTCCTGCCACACCATTTGTCGCTGGCTTCCTTGGCATCTCGAATTTGCTGGATGCAGAGGTCGCCAAAGCGGTGACCGGGCTCGATTCCCTAGTGAGCATCAGGCCCGAGCGAATTTCACTCAGGACGCTCGACGCGTCCATCTCGCCTGATGAAAGGAGCGTAGTCGGCACTATCGATGAAGTCGTCTACACGGGTCCAAGTACTCGTTTCGTGGTCATTGACGAAACGGGTATGCGCCTCATCGCTGAGGTGCAGAACTCAGGAACCAGTTCAACACGTCACCAGTTTGCCCGGGGGGCGACAGTGCGCGCCGTATGGCATAAGGAACACGTCGCAGCTGTCGCCTAATTCCTAGGTCCACATCAACACAAATTATCCAGAGAAGGAAAAGCATGAAACACACCTACAAGTCCCTCACAATCGCAGCCGCCGTCAGTGCTCTGGTTCTGACCGGTTGCGGTTCAGGTGAATCCACCACCGCGACCGGCGGCGGCCTCAATATCGATGTACCGGAGGTGCCGATGCTTGAGGAACTCCGAGAGGGCGAAGGCCAGGTCAATATCGTCGCGTGGAGCGGCTTCGTCGAGCCAGCGTGGAGTGACCAGTTCACCGAGGACACCGGATGTGTAGTAAATCGTCGCGTTGCGGGTACCAGCGACGAGATGGTTACTCTCATGCGTACCGGTGAGTACGATCTCGTCTCAGCGTCGGGCGATGCAAGTTTACGGCTGATCGCCGGCGGGGATGTGGCGCCGATCAATCTCGACCTTGTTCCCAACTTTGGTGACGAGATCGTCGAGGGTATGAAGGGCCAGGTGTACGACACCATCAACGGTCAGAGCTACGGGGTGCCAATCGGTCGCGGTGCTAACATCCTGCAGTACAACAGCGAGGTCGTCACCGATGCTCCCACCAGTTGGGATGTCGTATGGGAGCCTGACAGCCCCTACGCAGGAAAGATTATCGGCTACGACGCTCCCATCTACATTGCCGATGCTGCGCTGTACCTCATGGCTACGCAACCTGAACTCGGAATTACGAATCCTTACGCACTCGACCAGGAGCAGCTGGATGCGAGCATAGAACTCCTCAAGACTCAGAACAGCATTCTCAGCGAATACTGGAGCGACCCGACAGCCCAGATCACCTCTTTCACTGGCGGCACTTCGGTGGTCGGCACGTCGTGGGAAGTGCTGCGCAAACTGTCTGAGGATGAGCGGATGCAGGGCGTACTTCCGGAAGAAGGTTCAACTGGTTGGTCCGATACATGGATGGTCGCAGCTGAGGCCCAGCACCCTAACTGTGCGTATGAGTGGATGAACTACACGAGTGCGGCCGATGTAAACGGCCAGATCGCGATGAACTTCGGCATGGCCCCTGCAAACGGTGCGTTTTGCGACCTGAACGAGGAAGCTAAAGCTCACTGTGAGACGTTCCACGCACTCGATGAGGACTATTACAGCAACATCTGGTTCTGGACGACTCCCCTCGAGCAGTGCGTGGACGGGCGTACGGACGTGCAGTGCACGAATTTCCAGGAGTGGACCCAAGCCTGGCAGACCGTAAAAGGCTAACGAGCGCTTGCGCCCATCATTAGAGAGGTAGGACCGTGACGATCACGGAGACCAAAAGCGAGCCCAGTACAGCAAGGAAGCTTGAGACGTGGCTCCACAGTCATCGACGTATGCGGCTCGGAGGCATCCTCGCCGCCCCAATGCTGTGGCTCGTTGGAATATATATCTCTTCCCTTGCTTTCCTTCTTATCACGGCGTTCTGGGCCACCGACCCTCTCACATCGAAGGTCAAGCCAGGCTTCACGCTCTCCAACTTCGCCACTATCGTCAGTACACCTGCCTACCTTGCGACAAGTTTTCGAACCCTGGGAATCGCGATCGCCGTGACTTTGATTTGCGCTGCGGTCGCGATTCCTCTCGGGATCTTCATGGCGAAGTTAGCGAGCCCCCGGGTTCGCGAGCTTCTGGTCATCGCCATCACCATGCCGCTCTGGGCCGGCTACCTGGTGAAGGTACTCGCCATGCGCGTGACTTTCTCTGAGAACGGCCTGTTCAACTGGCTGGTGGACCCGCTGGGGCTCTCAGGGCCCGGCTTCAGTATCCCCACAGTCATTCTGACGCTCTGCTACCTCTGGTTCCCCTACATGGCGATGCCGGTCTACACGGCGATTAGGAATGTTCCCAATAGCCTGTTCGACGCGGCATCGGACCTGGGTGCCCGGAACTGGATGACCGTGCGGTCGGTTGTGTTGCCTCTCATCGTGCCCGCCCTCATCGCAGGTTCGATTTTCACCTTCTCTTTGAGCCTTGGTGACTACATCGCGGCTGAGTTCGTCGGAGGTACAACACAAATGATCGGCAGTATCATCGCCTCGAACATCAACCTCAACCCACCCCTGGCAGCGGCGTTCTCGGTCATACCGATCGTTTTCGTGCTCGTCTATCTCATCTCAGTGCGCCGTTCCGGCGCTCTTGAGCGACTGTAGGAGAGGTCATGCTCAGACTCGCAAGAAAAACTCGCATCATGCTTGGCCTCTTCGTCATCGCTGTGCTTGCTTTCATCTATACGCCGCTTCTACTTGTCGTCGCCAACTCATTCAGTTCAGCCCGGATCTCCGCCTGGCCCATCCCCGGGTTCTCCCTAACGTGGTGGACCCAGGCGCTCACGGAGACCTCGCTGCACGTAGCGATCCTCAACTCCATCATCACCGCAACCGGCGCTACCATCATCGCGTCTGTCCTCGGTGCGCTCGTGGCGTTTGCCCTTCAGCGGTACTCTTTCTTCGGTCGGGACGTCGTGAACCTGCTGGTCATACTTCCAATCGCCCTACCGGGAGTGGTTACCGGTGTCGCGCTCAGCAACACCTATAGCAACATCCTCGGACCGATAGGGATCCAGCTTGGATACTTCGGCATGATCATCGCCCATGGAACGTTCTGCATCGTCATGGTCTTCAACAATGTCCTTGCCCGCTTGCGCCGAATGAATCTGAACCTCGAAGAGGCCTCAATGGACCTCGGCGCCGGTATCTGGCAGACCTTCCGGCTCGTCACGTTCCCGCAGTTCCGCTCTGCATTCATCGCGGGGGCGCTACTCGCTTTCGCGCTGAGCTTCGACGAGGTAGTAGTAACCATTTTCACCGCCCCGCCGGGGGTGGACACCCTACCCCTTTGGATAATGAACCAGATGGGCAGACCAAACGAGGCAAGCCTCGTCAACGTGGCGGCGACGGTACTGATCCTCGTCTCGTTCGTTCCGGTCTACTTCTCGCAGCGACTCACGAGAAACGACGAATAGGGGAATGTATCGTCCCACTCTTCACCCAATGCCCCACTCATTTGGGTTTCCGCCGCGCATTCGTTTTTCGCCATCATCGATCCGCCACGCCAGGGCGGAAAACACTCCGGCACCTGCCCACTAAGAGGGTTCCCAATCGCCAGCCTGCCAAGACGAGCGACCCGGGGTGAGCATCGTCGATGCCGGAGCTGCAGGGCTGTGCTGCCAGGGGACTCTCGGCGCAGGTCACCTAGTTGATTGCAGAGAGCCCGGTGATTGCCCGGCCGACAATGAGGGTGTTGATTTCATAAGACCCCTCGTAGGTGTAAATTGCCTCGGCGTCGGCGAAGATCTTGCCCATCCGGAAGTCGGTGGTGATGCCGTTACCGCCGAGGATCCCACGCCCCAGCGCGACGGTTTCCCGCATTCGGGCGGTGGTGTAGGCCTTGGCCAGCGCCGCCTGCGGCATGTCCCCTCCGCCCTCTTCCTGCAGCTGCGCTACCCTCGCCATCATCCCCAGGCTGGCCGTGGTGTTGCCGAGCATCCGCACCAGTTGCTCCTGCACCAACTGGAAACCGCCGATCGGGCGACCGAACTGGTGGCGCTCCACCGCGTATTGGCGGGCGACGTCGAACGCGGCGAGCTGCTGGCCCACCGCCTGCCAGCCCACGAGGATCCGGGAGCCGCGCAGCAGCCGACGCGTATCGGCGAAGGTGCTGATGCCGGCGAACCGGTCCGCCTCGGGGACCCGCACCTTGTCAAGCACGATGTCGGCGTTCTGGACGGTACGCAACGCGATCTTGTTCTCGATCCGGGTGCGGGTTATCCCCGGCAGCGCTGCGTCCAGGATGAAGCCTCTGATGCTTCCGTCGGCGGTGTCTTTGGCCCAGAGCAGCATGTAGTCGCAGAAGGTCCCGTTCCCGATCCAGCGTTTGGCGCCGTTGAGGACCCAGGTGTCGCCGTCGCGCGTGGCAGTTGTGGACAGGCCACCCGCCACGTCTGAGCCGTGCAGTGGCTCGGTGAGCGCAAACGCGCCGGTAATCTTCAGGTCCATCGCGTCCTGAAGGAGACGGGCCTTCTGGTCTTCGGACCCGAACTCGTGCAGCGCTTCGACAAACAGGTCGTGGTGCACCATGAAAAACGTGGCCAGGGACGTGTCTGCGCGGGTCATTTCAGCGATGACCATGCCACCGAAGAGGTAGCTGTACCCCTGCTGCACGGGCGTGCTCAGGTTCAGTGCAGCGAGCTTGGGCAGCATCTCGATGGGAAATTTGGCCCTATTCCACCATTCCTCCGCCGACGGAGCGACCTCCTTGGCGAGGAAGTCACGGACGTCGTCGAGTTTGGCACGTTCGGTGGGGCTGAGGAGGGACTCGAAGCCCATAAAATCGGCGGACGGGAGGGTGCTCTCCATTGAGCTGTTCCTTTCTGGGCTGCGCTGGCAGCTATTTCGGCGCCATGCGGATGGCACCGTCGAGGCGAATCGTTTCGCCGTTGAGCATCTGGTTCTGCACGATGTGGGAGACGAGGGCTGCGTACTCGGCGGGCTTACCGAGCCGGGACGGATGAGGGACCTGGGCACCGAGGGAATCCTGTGCCTCCTGGGGCAGCCCCGACATCATAGGGGTCTCGAAAATCCCGGGCGCGATAGTAACCACCCGGATCAGCGACCGGGCCAGCTCGCGCGCGATGGGCAGGGTCATCGCGGCGACGGCACCCTTGGAGGCGGCATAGGCTGGCTGACCAATCTGACCGTCGAACGCTGCAACCGACGCGGTGTTCACAATGACACCGCGCTCAGCCGAGCCGCCCTCCGGCGTCGCAGGATCGGTCGCTGCCATCGCCTCCGCGGACAACCGGATCACGTTAAAAGTGCCAATCAGGTTGATGTTGATGACCTTGGCGAATTGCTCCAGGGGAAGTACCCCGTCGCGTCCGAGGACCTTCCCGGGGGTGGCGATCCCCGCGCAGTTGACCACGGTGCGAAGCGGGCCGAGCGCAACAGCAGTGTCGACCGCTGCCTGGACCTGCGCTGGATCGGTGACGTCTGCCGGGGCAAACACGGCTCGGTCACCCAGCGCGGCAGCGAACTCGGCGCCGGCTGACTGGGGCAGGTCCACCAGGACCACGGTGGCACCTTCGCTGT
Organism: Arthrobacter flavus; assembly: GCF_039526005.1. Classification (NCBI taxonomy): domain Bacteria; kingdom Bacillati; phylum Actinomycetota; class Actinomycetes; order Micrococcales; family Micrococcaceae; genus Arthrobacter; species Arthrobacter flavus. The sequence continues at coordinate 26,331 of NZ_BAAAIJ010000023.1, forward strand.
GCAACTGCCTGGCAGTGGCCTGGCCCAGACCGGATGCTCCCCCGGTGATCAGGGCCACAGTGTGGTTGATGTCCATGATGTCTCCTAGAGTTGGGGGTATTGGGCGATCTGCCGCCAATTGATGCCGGGATGGAACCTGATGCCAACCAAACACTACTGTGACGTAGCCCATACCGCACCTGGAGCGGTCGGGAGTTGGCAGATTGCTCAATACGGGTACCGCGCTGTCCGGCTAGGGTGGTTTTATGCTCAATTCGCGGGAGGAACACCCGGTCCGCACCGCAGAGTTGCGGGCCCGAGCCGCGGCTGAATCCGTTGGTTCCCGGTTCGGTCATCGGCTATGGGGCCTGCCGGGCACCCACCTCGGCGCCGTGCGGTTTCCCGCGGGGCGCGGCGCCTCCCCCTGGCACTATTGGTGGCAAGCTCATTACCTTGACGCACTGCTGGATGCGACCCTGCGCGAGTCCAATGAGCGTGCCAGCGAAAAGCAGGCTGTTACAGCACGCCGATTGCTCCGGAGCATCTACTTACGCAACGGACTGCGCTGGACCAACTCTTACTACGACGACATGGCCTGGCTTGCACTGGCGGCCGACCGGCTCCGTCAATTGGGGCGCGGCGGCGGGCAGCCCGGGTCCCCCCTGGAGCGTGCACTTCGGTCTGCGCACACCCCCGAGCTGGGCGGCGGGTTGTATTGGAACACCGACCGTGACTTCAAGAACACCCCGGCCACCGGACCCGCCGCCCTGTTGTTCGCCCGGCGAGGTGATGCGGTGCGGGCTCAGGAGCTGGTGGACTGGCTGCAGGACCGTCTGCAGGACCCAGCCACCGGGTTGTTCCAGGACGGTATCCGGCTCGCTGGCGGGGGCGAGAGGCTGATACCAACTGTCTACACCTATAACCAGGGACCAGTGCTTGGCGCCCTCCTGGAACTCGGTGGCCCGGATAACTTATCCAGTGCTGAAAGCCTGATCATCGCCGTCGACAAGCAGCTGACGAGCCACGGCGTGCTGCGCACGCATGGGGGTGGTGACGGTGGACTGTTCACCGGAATCCTGGCCCGCTACCTCGCCGTCGCCGCAGGGACCTCCACCTTGCCGTCCGATGCGCGACGCACCGCCGGCGCCCTGGTGACGACGGCGGCAGAGACCTTGTGGGCTGGGCGAACTGAACCTGACCGAACGCAGCTGCCGCAGGGGATGTCAGCGCAGGAAACGACGGCGCAGGGGACGACCGCGCGCAACGGTGCGGGCCGACGTCGTTCTCCCGCGGCGGGTGCGCTGGAATTCCCGGCCGGAACCGGGGCCGACGCTGGCACCGGCGGCTCCGAGCTTTCGACTCAGCTGCAAGCCTGGATGATTCTGGAAGCCGCCTACCGGGTGGCAGCGGGCGTCGGCACTGAGGCCGAGACGACGGGATAGGCGAGCGCCCGGTGCCTGATGCCCACCGTTACCTGGTCCCCGCGGCGCGGCAGATCGGGGGCGGCGACACGGGCGCGCACGGCGAAGCCGGTCGGCAACTCAAGACCGACCAGGGCATCGTGGCCCGCGTAGGACACTGCAGTGACTGTGGCATCCGTCCCGCCAGCCGTCACGTTCAACCATTCCGGGCGAAGCATGACGCACACCGGTGCACCGTCCACGGATTCACTCCCGTCGGCCATCTCAGCCTCCACCAATCCCAGCGCACACTGCACCCGGCCACCGGACCACCAACCATCCATTTCCACGGTGTCCCCGACGAAGGCTGCCACCCAGCGGCTGATCGGGCGCTCATACACTTCGTGGGGCGTTCCCCACTGGAGGATCCGGCCGTCCCGCATCACCGCAACATAGTCGGCCAGGGACAACGCCTCCTCCTGGTCATGGGTGACGAGTAGGCTGGTGTTGCTTTGGCCTCGCAGCAGGTCCGCGACCTCCCGCCGAAGGGTTGACCTCAGCTGAGGGTCCAGGGCAGCGAACGGCTCGTCAAGGAGCACCAGATCGGGCCGTGGTGCGAGGGACCGGGCGAGTGCCACCCGTTGCGCCTGACCCCCGGAAAGCTGGGAGGGTGCCCGGTCGATCAGTTCACCGAGGCCCACCATCGCGGCGAGGTCCGCGATTCGCCCGGACCTGCCAGGGCTCCGCTTCAACCCGAACCCGATGTTCTCGCCGACCGTCAGGTGGGGGAAGAGTGAGGCGTCCTGCGGCACCCAGCCGACGCCCCGTTTCTCGGGCGCCCGCTGGACGGTGGGAGAGGAGAGGAGCTTCTCGCCCACCCGGATAGTTCCGCCCGCCGCTGGGAGCAGCCCGGCAATAGCTCGCAGGAGGGTGGTTTTGCCGCAGCCGCTCGGGCCCAGGACGGCGGTGAGCGATCCCCTGGGGATTTCCAGGTGCACGCGGTCGAGCACCGTGGTACCCCCGTAGGCAACGCTCAGCCCATCAATAACTACCCAGCTCACAAGTCCTCCTTCGCTACGCCCCGGAATCCAGAAAGCACCACCGCCGGGACGGCGGCGAGCAGCACCAGGGTGGCCGCGTAGGGTGCGGCAGCCCCGTACTCGAACACTGTGGTCCTGGACCAGAGTTCTGTCGCGAGGGTGGCGGTGCCGGTGGGGCGCAGCAACAGCGTCGCAGGCAATTCTTTCATGACCGAGATGGCCACCAGCAGTGCGCTGACTCCGATGCCGGGCAGCGCCAGCCGCGCGGTCACCCGCCACCAGGTCTGCAGCGGGGACAACCCGAGCATTCGGGAGACATCAACCAGGTTTTCCGGTACCGCGGCAATCCCGTTACGCATGGTCCCGATAGCCTTCGGCATGAACAGGACGGCGTACCCGAAGATCAACACCACCACGGTCTGGTACAGAATTGGGACCACCCCCAGCGCGAAAAACACCAGCGACAGACCCACCACAATGCCGGGGAGTGCGTGCCCCAGGAACCCGACCGCCTCGACCGCCGCAATCAGGCGCCCACGATAGCGTGCGGCCAGGACGGCGATGGGGAGGGCCAGCGCCACGGCTGCGACGGCGCCCGCGGCGGCGAGTCCCAGCGTGGCCCCAATCGCCTCGGCCAGCCGGGCGAGGTCCATCTCACGCAACGTCTCAGCGTCCAGCAGACGACTGGTGAGCCCTCCGACAGGCACGACGACGGCGACCACTGGGGCGGCCAGGACCAGGGCCAGCACGCCGGCGAGCCAGCGTCGGGGTGCGACCAGCGGCACCCGTCCGCGGCCTGCTCCCTGGCTGGCCCGGCCACGGAACCGTTTCTCCCCCGCCACCACCGTCAACGCCAGGACAACGAGCATGAGCGCAAGCAGCGCCGCCTGGTTGCGGTCAAAACTCGCACCATAGGCCGAATTGATGCCCCAGGTGAGGGTCTGGTAACGCAACATGGACACCAGCCCGAAGTCCGACAGGGTGTACAGGGCAACGAGGAGAGCGCCCGCGGCGGCCGCAGGCCTGACCCTCGGCCAGGTTGCAGCTTTGAACGCTCCCCAGGGGCCGCGGCCCAGCGTGCGGGCCACCGCCTCAAGATCCCCCGAAGCGCCTCTGAGTGCTGCGGCGACCGGCAACGTGACATAGGGCGTGCAGACGGCCGTCATGATCAGCCAGCTCGCAAAGAATCCTTCGAGGGTCGGCAACCAGACGAGCCAGCCGTAGGCGGCGAGGTAGGAGGGGACGGCGAGCGGCAAAGCCGAGATGAGGAGCATGGCGCGGGGTGCGGGGATCCGGACCCGGGTCAGCACCCACGCCGAGGCCGTACCCAGCACCAGGCATGCGGCGGTGACCGATGCCGCCAGCAGGATCGAGTTCAGCGCCAGCTGCAGGACCCTGGCCCGCAGGAGCGTGTCGACGAATTCGGTAAATCCGGCGTCGGTAGTGCGTGCGACGAGATAGACCAACGGGATCGCGGCCGTGGTGGCAGCCAGTATAGCCAGAACCAGCAGCCAGGCAGGCGGCTTGACCCGGGGCGTCCGGCCGACCCCGGGCGCACGAACTGAACGCGCCGGCGTGCTGCTGGCGCGTCCAGTTCGGACGAGGGTCATTCGAGGGTCACCGGCTCACAGTTAGATCAGATCAGCCCATGCTTGCTGAGAAGGTCCTGGGTCTGTTCCAGGGACTCAAGATCCGAAAGGTCCAGGTCCGGGTTGACCAGCGAATCCAACGCAGGCAATCCCTCGGGTGCATCAATGCCGTCCGCGAGCGGGTACTCGAACGTTTCATCAACGAAGTACTGCTGCGCTTCGGCCGAAACCAGGAATTCGACGAACTTGAGTGCGTCGGCGTCCTGCGCGGCGTTGGAGAGGATGCCCGCGCCGGTGACGTTCACAATGGACCCTGGGTCTCCGGCGTCGGGGTAGGACAGCTGGGCGCGCATGTTTTCCTCGCCAGCCTCGGCGGCCTGGCCGAACCAGTAGTAGTGGTTGATCAGACCGGTTTCAACGACTCCCTCGTTCACAGCGGTCAGGACAGCCCCGTTGTTCTCGAAGATCTGCGGGTCGTTGGCCGCGAGTGCCGCCACCCATTCATCGGCTGCCTCTTCACCGTTCAGCACCCGGTAGGCCGTGATGAAGGCCTGGAAGCTGGCGTTCGATGGTGCCACCCCCACCCGACCGGACCATTCGGGTTCGGTCAGCTCATCCACGGAGACTGGGACCTCCTCGGCCGTCAGCTCTTCGCCGTCGTACACGATGACGCGGGCCCGGCCCGTGACACCCACCCAGCTGTCATCCGTGGAGGTGAATCCGTCGGGAATGGTGGATGCGAGGTCCTCCGGAAGAGTACTGAACAACCCGGCACTGCTGAGAGCGCCGAGCGCCCCCGCATCCTGGGAAAGGAAGACCTGGGCCGGTGTCTGCTCGCCTTCTTCCAGGAGGAGCGCACCCAGTTCGGCGGTGTTGCCGTAGCGCACGTCCACCTCAACGCCAGTGGATTCCTCGAACATGTCGATCAGTGGTTGGACCAGCGCTTCGTCGCGGCCGGAGTAGAGGGTAAACGCATTGTCGCTCTCCATTTCGGCGGCTGGTGCTGAATCCGTTTGCTCGGAGCCTGATTCAGTCGTCGCCCCACAGCCCACGAGGGCGAGGACGGTGGCACCAGCGGCTAGGGCGGCAAATCTGTTAGTCATGAGTGTGATGTCTCCGAAGATGTTCCAGTGTTGGTAAGGATTACCTTACACGGGAATTTTTCGAATTAGTCACAGAAGTGTGCCCTAATTGGTTTCGTAACGGCTCAAGGTCGCTTCCGCTGTGGATACAACGTCTCGTGTCGAGTGAGCATTGTCACAAACTTGGTGATGTTCCGTTCTCTCGCGGCCTCGGTTTTCAGCTGGCTCAGACGGAAGATCAGTGCGTACCTGTTTTGTGAGGTCAGGACGTCGAACATGGCCTGCGCCTCCGGTTCGGCGGCAATGGCCGCGGCCAGGTCGTCCGGAACCTCGGCAGTGGCCGGGCCCGCGTAGGCCCGCTCCCATCGGCCATCGGCTTTTGCGGCGTCGACGGCGGCCTGCCCCGCCGGCATCATCCGGCCGTCAGCCGTGAGGCGTTCAATGAAGCCAATGTTGCGTACCGACCAGATGCTGCGCGGGCCGCGCGGGGTAAACCGCTGGAAGCTACTCTCCTCGTCCCGCCGTCGGGCCTGGCCATCGATCCAGCCCACGCATAGCGCCTCATCCAACGCTGCGGCGTAGGTCAGCTCGGTGACCGAGCCGCCCTTTTTGTGCAGGATCAGCCACACCCCCGGGGAGGTGAAGTGATTGGCGCCAAGCCATTCCTTCCACGCCGATACGTCGGGAACCAACAGGTCGGGCAGTTCAGCCTTCATGGGGTTACTGTAAACCTTCATGCTCGGCTGAGCGTCCCGACCCCCAGAATCCGTTGAGTACCCAATGTTGCGCGTTCGCCCCACCCTGATCACTGCCCACCCCAAGCTGCTCGGCGACCTGCTGCCGGTCCTGGGAATGGTCCAGCAGCACGGGACCGCGCTCTTCGATGCGGGCGGTGGGCGGATCGCGCTCCAGCCGGGAACCGCCGAACTGACACTGTTGGGCTTCGAGGCGGGCGTTCTTGAGGAGTTTGCCCGCCGTACCGCAGAGAGCGGCACAGCAGCGGAAGTGATCAGGGATGCGGCCGGCGCGACGACTGTCCAGGTCGAGGCGCCGGGACACAACATCCCCGTCGATCAGGGCGAACGCCTTCTGGACCCCACCGCGGATCAGGCCTTGACCGTTGTCTGCATCTGGTCAGCGTCCGACCCGCAGGGGGCGGCCAGGATGCTCAGGAACATTGGGGCACGCCCCCGCGACACGGCCGAAGCGACGGAGTTCACAGCCAAGAACGGCGGCCGGGTGGCCGTCCGGACCGGCGAACACCAGGACATCCAGGTGGGTTTTGACTATGCGGGCGACGTCGCGGACCTCGGGCGCCGGGTCCGGCGCGCCGGTTTCTCCGCCGAGCTGTCGCGGACGGATGGGAACCGCATCCTGACCGTGCCTGTCTCAGCGCACCGGTCATTCACCATCAGTGAGCGGCCGGAGGGCTGAACTGACGGTGAGCGGCCACCGCCCGTCGGTGGCTGTCCGGCGACCCCGCCCGGCGGTCACCGCAGCAGGGGTGTGCTGTGGTCGAGCAATTCAGCCATTGGCCGAAGTGCAGCGCGCCGCCCCCCGTCGACGGCTCGTCTGCGATAAAACAAGGTATGAACGTTCGCACCCCAGACCCTAATCCCGGGTGGCTTTCCGAGGATGACCTCTACGAAGCCCGCCGCCGCCTCCCCATGGTCTATGTGGAGGCCATCCCGGTGCGGTGCGACTCGCTCGGTTATGTCACTGAGGTGGGATTGCTGTTGCAGGCCAACGACCAGGGTGAAATGGTCAGGACATTCGTCTCAGGTCGGGTGATGTATCGGGAAACTATCCGCGCCGCGCTGGTGCGGCATCTGGAGAAGGATCTGGGGCCATTCGCCCTGCCGCAGTTGCCCCCCTGCCCCACGCCCTTCACCGTCGCGGAGTATTTTCCTTCGCCCTCCGAAACCGGCATGACCGACGACCGCCAGCACGCCGTCGCCCTCGCCTACCTGATTCCTGTCACCGGCGAATGCCAGCCGCGCCAGGATGCACTGGAGCTTTCCTGGATGACCCCCGACGAGGCGTTAAGCCATGGCGTTCAGGCAGAGTTCTCCGGCGGGCGCGGCGGGCTGCTCCGTCAGGCGTTGGCCCACGCTGGCTGGGGACGCTAGCCAGTGACCGACAACCGGAAACCGACGCGGGTCCGACGGGTTGGCGCCGAGGCCGTCACCGCCGGTCACCACATCCTCGGACCAGCGGGCGCGGACCCCGCAGAGGTGGTGGAAACCGTCATTGAGACGGACGATTTCGGGACACCCGCCGTCGTCGTCGCGACCCTGGAGTCCGGCGACACCCTGCGGATCGCGGCCGGGTCGCAGGTCCAGATCACCGTCGACGACGACGCACCGGCGGTAGGCGCCATCCCCGCCCAGGATGGCACCCCTGAGGCTGTCATCGCCCACGCCGTGTCGGTGCATCCCGAAAGCGCCCGGTTGCAGGGTCTTGCTGACCGGCTCACTAAGGGCGTGAACTTCAAGTCGGGGAGCAACCTGCAGGATGTGCACGATCTGGCGGTGATCCTCCTGGTTGACTTCGCCGACGCGGCAAACGCGCTTCGGGTCTGTGACCTGCTGACCCCGCTACCCTTCGACGGCAACTTCGGGCGGTGGAAGTGGATCGAGGGAGCGTTGGCGCTCGCCTCCTACCTCGCCAATGACAACGGCGACGTCGCCCGCTCGGAGGCTTATTCGGCGTCTCTCCGCACCGCCGATGACGCCGAGACGGACCCTTTGAAGGCCAAGCTCGCTGCTGCGGTCCGCCAGCGTCAGCTGAACGCTCCCAACCTGTACGACCCGGAAATCAGCCGCACAGCAGCAGCGGGCGATGCCGCCGCCGAAAGGGCTTGGCGCGTGGTGCGGCTGTCGTCGCTACTGTACCTGCGGTCCCACGGCGGATCCGAGACGCTGACGCCTGATGAACTGACCCGGCGGATCCACAATGAATTGGTAGCGATCCGCGCCCTGTAGGGCTCTGGAGTGGAACCTGCTGCGGGAGTAGAGTGTCGCCATGAATCACTCATCGGCCCCCTCCGGCAGCAGCGGCACCGTCGGGAAAGATGGGGCAAACCCTCTCAGCGTCCACATCAACGCTGACGCCCGCCAGATCTGGGTGATGCTCCGCGAGCCGGCCAAAGTCGCCCAGTGGCACGGGTGGGACTACGACGGGTTGGCTGAGGAGATCCGTCTCATCTTCTTCTCGCCGGGGGTCGTTGAAGGCCAGGACCACCGTTCCCTGACCCTCGAGGACGGGGACACGTTCCTGCTGGAGCCGGGCCCGGATGGAACGGTTGTCACGGTGGAATGTGGGGTGCCCGAGCCGGAGTCGGAAATGGCCGACTGGTATGCGGACATCACCGAGGGATGGATCTCGTTTCTCCAGCAACTGCGGTTCGCGCTGGAGCGGCACCCCAACACCGATCGGCACACAGCGTTTTTCGCTGGCACCCCCGCCGACGGGAGCGCCCTGGTTGACCGGCTGGGAGCCGGATCGGTGGGTGAACCCGGTGAGCACTATTCCCTCACCCTGCCGGGCGGGCAGGAGATCACCGGCCGTGTATGGTTCCGCACCGAACACCAGCTGGGGCTGACTGTCGCCCAGTACGCCGAGCACGGCGACGGACTGCTCATCCTCGCCGAACAGCCTCTGACGGAAGGGGTCCGCGACGAACCCTCGTCGCTGGTCATCGCCTCCACCTATGCGCTGGGCGCCAAGGCGCTGCACGGCGTCTGGGACGGATGGGAAGCGGTGCGGCGCGAGCACTACCCCGATGCTGACCCGCTCATCACTTCCGCCCTGGGTCGGGCCGGAAAGCCAGCCACCTAATTGCTGGCAAAATGGGCTGGTGCCAACTGATACCCAGCAATCCACTTTCACCTTCACCGTCAACGAGCGATTGAGCGACCCTACGGGTCAACCGTTGCACGGACGCACCGGGACCATCAGCACCCCGCACGGTGAGATTCGCACCCCGGCCTTCATCGCCGTCGGCACCAAAGCCTCGGTCAAGGCGGTGCTTCCCGAATCGATGAAGGAGCTGGGGGCGCAGGCACTCCTCGCGAACGCCTACCACCTGTACCTGCAGCCCGGTCCTGAGATCCTCGACGAAGCCGGCGGGCTGGGCCGCTTCATGAACTGGGATGGGCCAACCTTCACCGATTCGGGCGGCTTCCAGGTGATGAGCCTGGGATCCGGGTTCAAGAAGGTCATCACCATGAACGTCGCCGACGCCGAAGGGGGCGGCTCCGACCATCGGGTGGCCGCCGGCAAGGAGCGGCTCGCCCACATTGACGACGACGGCGTGTGGTTCAAATCGCACCTCAACGGGGACCGGCACCGTTTCACCCCGGAGATTTCGATGCAGGTCCAGCATCAGCTCGGCGCCGACATCATGTTCGCGTTCGATGAGCTCACCACGCTGATGAATTCCCGCACGTACCAGGAAGAGTCGCTGGAGCGCACCCGGTTATGGGCGGAGCGCTGCCTCGCTGAACACGACCGGCTGACCGAAGAACGGGTGGGGAAGCCGTACCAGGCGCTGTTCGGCGTCATTCAGGGCGCCCAGTACGAGGATCTTCGACGCAAGGCTTCCCGGGACCTTGGCGGCATGGGCTTCGACGGGTTCGGTATCGGCGGGGCGCTGGAAAAGGAGAACCTTGGGACCATTCTGGGCTGGTGTGCTGATGAACTGCCGGAGAACAAGCCCCGGCACCTGCTGGGGATCTCGGAACCGGACGATCTGTTCACCGGCATCGAGAACGGCGCCGACACCTTCGATTGCGTCTCTCCCACCCGGGTAGCCCGCAACTCAGCCTTCTACACCCCCGACGGGCGGTGGAATCTCTCGAACGCCCGGTTCAGGAAGGACTTCACTCCCCTGGTGGACGGCTGCGACTGCTACACCTGCACCAACTACACCCGCGCCTACATTCACCACCTGTATAAGGCCAAGGAAATGGTCTCGGCCACCCTCATCTCCATTCACAATGAGCGGTTCATTGTGAAACTGGTCGACGACGCCCGCGACGCCATCGGCAACGGCACCTTCTTCGACTTCAAGGCTGAGGTGCTGGGCCGCTACTACGCCTAGCCCTTCCCGGTCTCCGGGCCCACAATAGTGGCTGACCCGCACTCCGAGGCCCACAATAGTGGCTGACCCGCACGTTAGTGGTTGCCCAACAGCGACCCTGCAGGTGCGCCACTTTTTTGGGTGATGCGGGGCAGGTCGATGGCGTCGCCCGCGGCCGGACTCCTCCTCCACAGCCACCAACTGGGCCGAGTTGTCCACATAGCAGCGGCCGCCCACCCCATCGGGCGTGGATCAGCGCATGCTGGCCGCATGAACGTTGGATGCCCGCCCTGGCTCAAGGCCTCCACAAAGCCGTGGACCACCGAGGAACTCGCCGAACGAAACGTCAACGATCGGCAGGTTGCCCGCTTCGTCCAAGGCGAAGACCTGGTGCGGTTGCGTCGCGGCTGTTATCTTTCCGGCCAGCTCTGGCGACAGCAGTCGCCTGAGGCCCGGGCTCTGCAACGCATCTACGCTCACCATCACGCGCTGCTTCCCACACCACGGAGGGGGATGGTCTACAGCCACACCTCGGCTGCCCGCGTCCATGGCCTGTACCTATGGAAAGTGGATGACCTGATCCACCTCATCCAGGGGTTTCCGACCAGTCCACACGGGCATGGTCCGGACGTCCGAGCACACTACTCGTCGCTGTCATCCCGGGACGTTTCCTCTGGGAAGGGTCTGCGAGTCACCACCCTGGAGCGCACTGTGGTGGACTGCGCCCGCATACTCTCCTACCGCCAGTCGCTCATCATCGCCGATCACGCGCTGCAACTCGGCGGAGACCAGCCTGCTATGCAAGCGATCGCGCTGCAGCTCACCGGCCACAAGGGCATCGCCAACGCACGGGCTGTCGCTGCCAGAGCCAGCGCTTTGGCAGAGTCCCCGGGTGAGACCTTGACCAGACACTTCCTCCACAGGATGGGGCTGCCGATGCCGGAGGAGCAGGTCACTGTCCGGACCAGGCGCGGCAATCACCGACTCGACTTTGCCTGGCGGGAGCTCCTGTTGGCCCTGGAGTTTGACGGCCGGATCAAATATTTCGACTTCGCCCCGACCCAGGAAGTGCTGTTCGAGGAGCGCCGCCGGGAAAAGGACTTGATGGAGGATGGTTGGCAGTTCATCCGCCTCGAATGGGCGGACCTCTTCCGCGAGGCGGAGCTTAAGGCACGCATCCTGTCGGCTCTCCACCGCGCCCGCCTAGTGCACCGGAAAAGTGCGTGACCTGCAGACGAGTGGCTGCCCCACCACTCGTCTGCGGCTCCGGCACTTTTCCGGGTGAGTGTGAGGCCCGGAGCGCTAGGACGCGGCGTAACTCGGTTCGCGCTTTTTGATCGCCTTGATCACCAGTGTCGTGACCGGCACGAACAGCACCTCGATCAGGGTTTTGTACAGAAAGCCGAAGAGCAGGTAATTGAGGAATCCGCCAAAGGTGGTGATGCCGATCACCGACGCAGCAATGGCACAGAAAATCAGGGTGTCGGCGAACTCCCCGACCACTGTCGAGCCGAGCAGCCGCCCCACTAGACCGCGCTCGCCGAAGCGCCCCTTCATTTTGACCAGGACCCAGGCGTTGAGGGTCTGGCCGACCGCGAAGGCCAGCAGGGAGGCGAGCACTATCAAAGGAACCGGGCCGAGCGCTCCTTCCAGTGCGGCCTGCTTCGAGGTGCCGAAGTCGTCGTCGAACCCAGGCAGGGCGATGATGACCAGGTAGCAGAGCGAGGCAAACGCCGACAAGACAAAAGTCACGATGATCGCCAGCCGGGCGGCTTTGAAGCCATACACCTCGCTGATGACGTCGCCGAGGATGTAGGCCAGCGGGAAGAGGAAGAAGCCGCCGTCGGTGATGATGCTGAAGTCACCAATAATCGGACCGATCAGCACGCCCTTGGAAGCCCCAATATTGGACAGCAGTACGACGACTGCGAGGGTCGCCAGCATGATCGCGAAGTAGGTACTGCCGGAGGAGGCAAATTTGGCGCGGGTTTTTTCCTGCAGTTGAGTCAACGTCTTCTCATTCATCGAAGTGGTTCGCGGACACGATTGGGTCCGCTGTATTAGCACTGATGCCCGGCTGCCCCCGGGCAGTCCAATTCTGCCACGCCCGGGTGGAGGGCCCTGAACTGGCCGCCCCGCCCGAAAGTAGGCAGACTGTACAAATGCCCCTAACTAATTCCGCCCCCGCAGTGACTCTGACCATCGCCGGATCCGAGGCGACCGGTGGGGCCGGCGCCCAGGCGGACCTCAGGACCTTTCAGGAGCTCGGCGTTTTCGGCATCGCGACGCTGACCTGCATCGTGTCGTTCGCTCCGAAAGACAACTGGAACCACCGGTTCGTGGCGGTCGAGCCCCAGGTCATCGCCGACCAGTTGGAGGCAGTCCTGACCTGTTACCCCGTGGACACGGTCAAGATCGGCATGTTGGGCACCCCGGCAACCATCGACACTGTTGCGACGGCGCTGAAGAGCCAGCAGTGGCGCAACATTGTGCTGGACCCGGTGTTGATCTGCAAGGGCCAGGAGCCCGGCGCCGCGCTCGACACGGATCAGGCGCTCAAGGCCAACATTCTCCCGCTCGCAACTGTTGTCACCCCCAACCACTTCGAGGCTGAGTCACTGTCAGGCCTGACCATCAACACCATCGAGGATTTGCAGCAGGCCGCCAAACGGATTCACGAGATCAGCGGCGCCGTCGTCGTCGCCAAGGGTGGTATTCGCCTGGCAGGTGAGAACGCCGTCGACGTCTACTTCGATGGCACTACCCTTGAGCTGCTGTCAGCCCCGAAGGTCGGCGACGTAGCTGTCAGCGGCGCGGGCTGCACCCTTGCCGCGGCCATTGCGGCGGAACTGTCCAAGGGCGCCAGTCCCCTCGATGCGGCTCGAACCGCCAAGATTTTCGTGACCGAAGCGATTCGTCACCGGTTGTCCTCCCAGGCCCCATTCGATGCGGTCTGGCAGGGCGGGGCCGCCGGGACCCGCGCATGAGGGTAGCGATTCTGGGCGATATCGGACAGCGCACCTACCACGTCGGTGATGACGCAATGACTCACGCTGCCGTGGATGAACTGGCCAGCCGCGGCATCAAGGACGTCGTCCTGCTCAGCCGGAATGCAGCTGACACGACCACCCGGTTCGGCACCGAGGCAGCGCCGACCATCGAGTTTCCGTGGCCGTACGCCGACTACCAGCATTACCTCAGCGAGATAATGTCGCTCCTCAACGGCGAGGCTCATAGCCTGGCCGACGACGACCAGGTGCACCGCCTCATCCAGACCCTCCGCGGTTGCGACTCAGTGCTGATCGCGGGGGGCGGCAATATGAACTCGGTGTTCGGCTGGCTGCTCTACGAACGCGCAGCGGTCACCGCAATTGCGCGGCACCTCGGCAAGACAGTGGTGATTGCTGGTCAGACCATCGGTCCTATGCTGTACGGCGCTGACCGTGAAGTGGCAGTCCAGATGCTCTCCCGTGCCGCCCTGATAGGTGCACGTGAGGACAGTTCGCTCAGCCTCGGACGGGAGCTGGCAGGATCCAGCGTGGTGCCGTGCCTTGACGACGCTTCCTTCCTCGCATCGAGCACGGCCGCCCGGCAGCAGCCCGACGCCGGCGGCCAGCCGCCGGAAAATGCCCCACCGATGGCCTCCTATATTGTTGGCACCTTCGCCGACAACACGGGCGCCTGTCCACGCGACCAGTTCGTGACGGCCGTTGCGCAGGTCCTGGACGACGCCGCCGACCTCACCGGCCTGCCCGTCCTCCTGCTGCCCCACATGGCTGTTGAGGGTGAGGGCGGTATTGATGACTCACTACACGCGGAGATTGCTGCAGCGATGACCTCCTCCGTCCAGTCACAGCCCATCGCCTCGGCGCGCGACACCGCAGTACTCACGTCTCGGGCAGCACTGGTAGTCACGTCGCGGTATCACCCGGTGGTTTTCGCTCTCGACGGCGGCGTCCCCACGGTTGCCTTGTCCCTGGACGAATACAGTGACGTGCGGTTGCGTGGGGCCCTCGCCAACTGGGGCCTCTCCGACTTCGCCCTGCCCCTGCCGTCGCTGCTCGACGGCACGGCCGGGCAGGCCCTTCACGAGGCGTGGCAGCGCCGTACGGACATCGCGGACCAGGTGCAGTCCCTCCGGCCCCAGAAGCTCATCGAATCTGCCGCGTGGTGGGACTCAGTGGTTAGTGCACTGCAGGGCGAACCAGTCGAGGTTCAGCCCCCGTCGCCACACCACCAATGGGCCGCACGGGGATCCTGGGCCGCAGCAGCCGACATGGCGCGGGTGGTGTTCCTCCCGATGTCAGCAGAACTGGCTGACCTCCGCAAGACTCGTGAACACCTTGAAGGGGAAGTCGCCGCCGCCCGGGACGAGCTGCACGGCTGGTTCAATTCCTCCAGTTTCAGGCTGGTCCGCAGACTAGCCTCCCTGCGTACGCGGCTCCCACTACGCAAAGCCGTCTAAGGATCTTCAGTGACATTCGTTCCTCCCCCCTCAGTCGCCATCATCATGCGGTCCCGGAACCGATCGGTGCTGCTGGACCGTGCACTGCGCGATGTCCTCAACCAGTCCGTCACACAGTGGACCCTCTTTGTCGTCAACGACGGCGGTGACCGCGCCGAAGTGGATCCAGTGGTGGACCGCTACCGTGTGCAGCTCGGCGATCGAGTCCAGGTCATCCACCACGACGCGGCGCGCGGCATGGAGGCAGCCTCAAATGCCGGCATCAGAGCGTCGGACTCGGAGTTCATCGCCATCCACGATGACGACGACGAATGGCACCCTGAGTTCCTCGAACGAACCCTGGCTCATCTGGCGCACCACGACGACGCCGGGGTAGCAGTCCGCACGGAACTGGTCTACGAACGGATCACGGACGGGACAATCGAAGAAATTAGCCGGGAAATTTTCCAGCCGCAGCTGCAGTCAATCACCCTGTTTGATACCCTCCGGCACAACCGGTGCGTCCCCATTTCGCTGCTATATCGCCGCTCAGTTCATGACCGGATTGGCTATTACGACGAATCCCTCTCAGTGGTTGGCGATTGGGAATTTCAGCTCCGGCTGCTCCAACAGCACACGCTGGGTTTTCTCGGCGAGGAACCGTTGGCCTTTTGGAACCAGCGGAAGGAAGCGACGGGAGACCTTGGGAACAGCGTGATTGTTGGTGACGCCGAGCACAAACGGCTGGATCAATTGGTGCGCGAGATCCACCTCAAAGAGCATGTCGGCCAGTCAGGGCTGGGATCGCTGCTCTACCAGACGTCGTATCAGCAGCGCGAGTTCGACCACCTGCATCAACGGCAGAATTATTCGGAAGACCTGCTGCGCCAGATTCTTGACGCGAATCGTCAACTCAGCGAGCGGGTACAGGCGCTCGAGCAGACAGTAGGCGACGCCAGCCTCGTCGCTCTGGCAAGGCGTCGCTATCGCCGGCTAAGAAGTAGAATACTTCGCCGCTAGAAGCTCCGAATAGTCATCGATTTCACACCGCGCGGGCTTTCCCAGGGATTTGACAGGAAATTGCCTAACTTAACTAAGTTTTTTCTGTGGTAGCCGTTGACTTGTGACTGATCACACAGAAAGGTAGTACCGGTGGAGGGGGTCGGGTAACCGGCATCCACTGTTCAACTACTGCTGATGCATCTTGTTCACTCAGGGAACGTCACTCACATCTGTCATGGCCGTGTCAGCAGTACTTGCGGGGAGCTAATCACAGGTCTCAGCGGGTGGTCATGACTGAGCCTCACTAAGGAGAAGTATGAGCAAGTCATACCACCGGAATACGGGGAAGGCTGTGTTGGCATCGCTGACTGGCCTTGTTCTGGCTTCCAGCATGTGGGCGCCTGCTTCGGCTGTGGAATCACCGTCTTCGGGTGAACCCACAGCTGAGGGAATCGAGCTGCAGGCAGTACCCGAACTAAAAGTCAGCGGTGACCTGAGAGACAGAAAGGGTTCAACTGCTGCCTACGTCCAGTTCTCGGGTCAAGGGGCCTTCGAACAAACCCAGCCCGCCGAGGTCCTCAGCGGCTTGACAGCACCCTTGGACCGAACCAGCGATGTCCTCAACATTAGGTCCGGAATCCAGGAACAGGCAGACTCGGTAGCCGCCGAAGCATCCGCGACCCAGCTCTACACCACTTCCAACACTCTCCCGGGTGTCGCCATCCAGGGTGACGCTGCAGCGATCAGGGCACTTGCTGCCCGCCCCGACGTCGTGAAGATCACCGGTATCGTGCCGAAGACCACCACCAACAAGGGCGCCGACATCGACACCCGCTCCCTTGATGCCTGGACCGCACGCGACCAGACCGGCGAGGGAGTCACCATCGCCGTCCTGGACACCGGACTCGACTACACCCACTCAGGCTTTGGCGGGCCGGGCACCATCGAAGCATTCGAACAGGCTCAGAATGACCTCGAACCTGACCCCGCACTGTTCGACGCCGCCAAGTATGTTGGTGGTTGGGATCTGGTGGGTGACGATTACGACGCCAGCGACCCCCTGACCAGTGAGCCACAACCGGACGCTAACCCTCTCGATTGTCAGAGCCACGGCTCCCACGTCGCAGGCACCGCCGCAGGTTACGGCGTCAACGACGATGGGTCCACCTTCGACGGCGATTACTCCGCCCTCGATGCCGATGCGGTCAACGCAATGAAGATTGGCCCGGGGTCGGCTCCGGAAGCCCAGCTGGTTGCGCTCCGTGTCTTCGGTTGCGAAGGTTCCAGCTCAGTGGTTGGAGAGGCGCTCGACTACGTACTTGACCCCAACCGTGACGGCGACTTCAGCGACCGCGCGCAGGTTGTCAATATGTCTCTGGGTTCCTCCTTCCCAGCGTATGACGACCCCGAAAATGACATTGTCGACATGCTCACCACCCTTGGCGTCCTCTCGGTTGTTTCCTCAGGAAATGACGGGGACGTTTACGACATCGGCGGCTCCCCTGGCAGCTCCAAGTCAGCGCTGACCGTTGCGGCCAGCGTCGGTTCGCAGGTCTCACTGGACCGCGCAGAGGTGCTTGCACCCAGCGATGTAGCAGGAGAAGCACTCGGCCAGTACAGCCAGAACTTCGACTTCTACGGCGCCACTGATGAACAGCTCACGGGCACCGTGGTCAAGGCACCCGAAGCGAATGCCTTCGGGTGCGAGCCCTTCGCGCCGAATACCTTCGACGGCGAATGGGTCTGGCTGCAGTGGGAAGAGGACGGCGCGTTCCCTTGCGGCTCTGTGGCCCGCTTCAACAACGTTGAAGCTGCAGGTGGAGAAGGCGTAGTCCTCGACTCGCCTCGGGCAGTCTTCGACGCTGGCATCGGCGGCAACGCCACCATTCCCGGCGTTCAGTTCAACGCCGAGTTCTCCGAGCAGCTGGAACCAGCAGCAGAAGCCGGCACCCTGGAAATCCAGCTCGATGCTGATTTCCAGGCTGTAGTCACCGGCGAATCTGGTGCACAAGACACGCTCGCATCCTTCTCCTCCCGTGGCCTCCACGGCTCCAACGGCGTCGTCAAGCCCGACGTCGCAGCACCCGGTGTCTCCACCGGGTCGGTTCAGGTCGGAACAGGCACAGGTGCGTCGTCAAAGAGCGGTACGTCAATGGCCGCTCCTCACGTTGCCGGCATCGCTGCCCTGCTCTTCGCGGAAACCGACTTCAACCCGTACGAGATCAAGTCGATGATCATGAACACGGCCACTGAAGATCTGCTCACCGCCGACGGCACGGCCTACGCTCCCAACCGGGTCGGCTCCGGTCGCGTTGACGCAGTCCAGGCGCTCGATACCCGGGTGCTCGCCTATGCCACCGAAGACCCCTCCCTCACCTCGGTGAATTTCGGTGTGCTGGAGCTAGGTACCGAAGCCATGGAGATGACCCAGCAGGTAACCGTCGAGAACAAGTCGGATTCAGTTCTGACCTACTCGACCAGCTACCTTGAGGCATCCACCATGCCAGGCGTCGAGGTCACGGTAAGCCCAGAGCTTATTGATGTACCTGCCAACGGAACCATCACCCTCGATGTCACCATGAGCATCGACGATCCTGCGGCGCTGGCGAAGACGATTGACCCGGCCGCTGAGGAAACTCAGCTCGGTTTGCCCCGTCAGTACCTCGCCGACGTTTCCGGCCGCATCCAGCTGGCTGGCGCAGAGGGTCAGGAACTCCGCGTTCCCGTCTACTCGGCACCAAAGCCGACCTCGGAAATCTCGGCAGGCTCGAAGATCATGTTCGAGAACGCGTCAACCCTTGAGACCGCAATCGCCATGGAGGGCCGCGGTCTTCTTCAGGGCGGCGAAGATTCGCAGTACGCGTCAATCGTCTCCCCACTCGTGCTTGGCGCCGAAAGCCCTCGGGCCGACGAGCGTCCCCTGGAATCCCTCTACTCCCTCGATCTGCGTTCAGTCGGCGCAGCATCGACGGTCCCTGGAGTGGTAGCAGCGGGCGGCGAAGCCGAAGACGGCACACTGAACATTGGCGTCAGCACCTGGCAGAACTGGGGGCAGCTCGGTGGTAACAGCAGCGTCGAGGTCGAGTTCGACACCGACGGCGACGGCACAACCGACTATGTTGGTTTCACCGGCCGTGCTCCTGACCTGGACCTGATTCTCTTCGAGGTCTACGAACTTGCCGCCGACGGTTCAATAGCGGTCGATGCGAATGGGGATCCCCTCCTAACCGACCAGGTTTTCGCCAACGGCGTTTTCGGCGATACTGACACCAACACCTTCGACACCAACGTCATCACCTTTCCTATCTCGGCTGCAGCTCTTGGCCTCGATCTGGAAGAATCGGCACCCATCCAGTACCGGGTCGCCACCTACAGCCCGTTCAATGTTGACGAAGACGGTGTAAATGGTCCGGTGGATTCCACCGACTGGATCGATTTCAACGTCTCCGAGCCCGAGCTGTGGTTTGAGGGCGCTGATGCTGATGCGGCAGCATTCGTATCGGCCGATGGAGCGTTGCTCGGCGTCAACCGTCAGGAAGGCGTCACCGACTCACGCGCGTTGTTCCTGCATCACCACAACGCAACGGGTCTGAAGGACGAGATTGTCGGACTTCAGGTTGACCAGCTCCGGTTCCCGGACGCTGCGGGCAACGAGCATGAGGAAGCCATCAACTGGCTGGCTGACCGGGGTCTGACCAACGGTTACACGGACGGAACCTACCGTCCGCTGGCCTCGATCAACCGCGATGCGATGGCGGCGTTCCTCTACCGCCTGGCCGGTGAGCCTGCTTACGCAGAGCCCACCACCTCACCATTCACTGACATCACTCCTGCAACCCAGTTCTACAAGGAAATGGCGTGGATGGCCGAGACCGGCCTGTCGACCGGCTACAGCGACGGCGCCTTCCGTCCGCTGGCACCCGTCAACCGTGACGCGATGGCCGCGTTCATGAACCGCTTCGCTGGCGAGTACTGCAGCATCGCGGACGCAGCCGATTACGATGCACCTCAGGTTGCGCCGTTCCCGGATGTTCCAGTGAACGACCAGTTCCACAAGGAGATCTCCTGGATGGCCGAGAATGGCATCACGACCGGGTTCAACGATGGCGAGTACAAGCGCCTTCAGCCCGTAGCCCGTGACGCCATGGCACGCTTCATCGAACGTCTCGATGGCTACACCGAGGACAACGGCGACTGCAACCCGTAACCACGGATAGCAACAGCTCAACCTAAAAAGCGGTGTCTAGCTACACTGCGGGGCCGGCGACCAGAATTCCATCGGCATCGGCGTACACAGTCCCGCCGGGGGTAAAAACGACCCCTCCAAACGCCACCGGCACATCAATCTCGCCGACGCCGTCCTTGGCGCTCTTGCGGGGATTGCTGCCGAGTGCCTTCACGCCGAGGGGCAGCCCAGCGAGCACCGCGCGGTCACGGATTGCACCGTTGATGATGACGCCGTGCCACCCGTTCTTCACCGCAATCTCCGCAATCATGTCACCCATCAGCGCCCGCTCAAGTGAGCCGCCGCCGTCGACCACGAGGACCGCACCTGCGCCGGGTGTGGACAGGAGCGACTTCAGGACCACGTTGTCGTGATAACACTTCACGGTCCGGATCGGTCCGCTGAACGCCATCTCTCCCCCCAGATCCTGGAACTGGAGTGACACTGATTGAACGGCCTCTCCGAGCTGGTCGTAGAGGTCTGCGGTGGATAGGTCCATGTTGTTCTCCTGATCGGTGGCTTGAGGTTGTGAAAGGTCAGCCCGAATGGGCCTCAAGGAAGCTGTACACCTCGGTCTCATCTACGCCGGGGAACGCACCGGGCGGCATGGCGGCCAGCAGGTGCGAGTGCGCCCGGGCGCTCGGCCAGGCATGACCTGCCCAATTTTCAGCCAGGGACGACGGCGGGCGTCGGCAGCACGCTTCATCCGGGCAGAAGGACTTTTCCCTCATGGTGGTATCCCTGCCCCTGAACCACTTCACGTGCGCATACGGTACCCCGATGCTCAACGAGAACTCCCCACTCGCTGACCGTTCGGTCCGGGCCGTGCACCAGTAGGTACCGCTGGGCGTGTCGGTGTACTGGTTGTAGGCACGGAACTTGTCGGCCACCTCGAACACCACCCGTGAGGTCCAGCGCTTACAGGACGGTTGGCCCTCGATGGCTCCGGTGTGATCCTGAGGAAAGGTGACGCCGTCGTTCTCATACGCCTTGTAGATGATCCCGCTCTCATGGGTCTTCTGGAAATGGGTCGGGATACCCAGGTGCTCGGTGGCGAGGTTGGTGAACCTGTGCGCCGCGGTCTCGTAGGACACCGCGAACGCATCCCGGATGTCCTCCACGGCAATCTCCTTCGCCGCTTTCGAGCGCTGCAGGAACTCCACCGCAGGTTTCTCCGGCAGCAGAAGTGCCGCGGCAAAGTAGTTGGTGGCCACGCGCTGCCTGAGGAATTCCCGATAATTTTCTGGCGTCTGGTGGTCGAGCACGTAATGTCCCAGCGCCTGCAGCAGCACCGAGCGCGGATCGTGGTCGGTGCGCTGGGACTGGGTCAGGTAAATCCTGCGGTTCTTTAAGTCAGTGACGGAGCGGGTTGAATGCGGCAGGTCACCCACGTGATGGAGTGTGAACCCCAGGTGGGCGGCGATGTCGGCAATCAGGTGCTGGGACATGGGCCCCGCAGTGTGCCCCACCGAATCCAGGACCTTTTGCGCCTCGGCCTCAAGCTCGGGGAAGTAGTTGTTCTGTTTGCGCATCTCACGCCGCAGTTCGGCGTTCGCCCGGCGGGCTTCCTCCGGGGTGGCCACCTGCTCGTTGAGCCGCCGCTCCAGCTCGCCCTGAAGGCCCACCAGGGATTCGAGTACCTCCATCGGGAGCCGTGAGGAGATCCGCACCTTCGGCAGCCCGAGTGCCCCGTACAGCGGGCCGCGCTGCGCCCGCTCCAGCTCGATCTCCAGTGCTGCCCTCCGGGTGGGCGGTTCCGCGCCTAACAGCTGGTCGATCCCTACCCCGAGCGCCGACGCGAGACCCTGCAGCATCCCCAGCTTTGGCTCACGTTTGCCGTTCTCGATCAACGACAGCTGCGACGCAACGGTGCCGACGACGGCGCCCAGGTCGTCGAGCGTCATCCCCTTCGATTTCCTGAGGTGGCGGATCCGCCGGCCCAGACTGATCGCGTCGAGGTCGTCCGGCGCACCGGCGCCCACCTCTGCGGCTCCACCGGATTCCGGTCGATTCCAGGTGGCTGGCTTGATCGGCATGTTGGTCATTTCTTGAGGTTACGCGAAGAAGTGCGTTTCTTGCCAGCATTTCCATCTAGGCAAGGGGTTGAAATGAGAGAAAGGTTGGTTTTACGAAGCCAAACGAACACTTAGCGCACTCGAATCAACGGCTCAGGGAATTCAAAGGAGAATGCAATGACACAGGACCAGAACGCCCCACAGACACACACCGCATCGACAGGCCAGGGCGCCGAAGGATCGGCTGAGCGGGAGCTGGAACTTGAGTGGTCGGCTAATTCCCGCTGGGAGAACGTCACACGCGACTACTCGGCAGCCGACGTCGTCCGCCTTCGCGGCCGGGTCCAGGAGGAGCACACCCTTGCCCGGCGCGGCGCCGAAAAGTTGTGGACGCAGTTGACCGATCAGGCCAGCACGGGTGAGTACACTCACTCGCTTGGCGCGCTGACCGGCAATCAGGCGGTGCAGCAGGTCAAGGCGGGCCTGAAAGCAATCTACCTGTCCGGCTGGCAGGTCGCCGCCGACGCCAATAACTCCGGGCACACCTATCCCGACCAGTCGCTGTACCCCGCCAACTCAGTTCCCACTGTGGTACGCCGCATCAACAACGCGCTGCTACGTGCTGACCAGATCGACTTCGCCGAAGGGGTCCAGACGGTGGAGGACTACTTGGTTCCCATCATCGCCGACGCCGAAGCAGGCTTCGGCGGCCCACTCAACGCCTACGAACTGATGAAGTCGATGATCCAGGCCGGCGCTGCCGGCGTTCACTGGGAGGACCAGCTCGCTTCGGAGAAGAAGTGCGGGCACCTCGGCGGGAAGGTACTGATCCCGACCCAGCAGCACGTCCGTACCCTCAACGCCGCCCGGCTCGCCGCCGACGTCGCTGGGACGCCGTCGGTAGTGATTGCTCGCACCGACGCCGAGGCCGCGACCCTCATCACCTCCGACGTTGACGAGCGGGATCAGCAGTTCATCACCGGCGAGCGTACCTCTGAGGGCTTCTACAAGGTGCGCAACGGCCTCGAGGCGTGCATTGCCCGGGGACGGGCCTACGCACCGTACGCGGATCTGCTGTGGATGGAAACCGGCACCCCCGACCTTGACCTGGCGCGCAAGTTTGCTGAGGCCATCAAGGCGGAGCACCCGGACCAGATGCTGGCATACAACTGCTCGCCGTCGTTCAACTGGAAGAAGCACCTCGACGACGCAACGATCGCCAAGTTCCAGCGGGAGCTCGGCGCTATGGGGTTCACCTTCCAGTTCATCACCCTGGCCGGGTTCCACGCGCTCAACTACTCGATGTTCGACCTGGCCGAGGGTTACGCCCGCGACGGCATGAGTGCGTACGTCGAACTCCAGGAGCGCGAATTCGCTGCCGAGTCCCGCGGCTACACCGCCACTAAGCACCAGCGTGAGGTGGGAACCGGTTACTTCGACCAGGTTGCCACCGCCCTCAACCCCACGGGCAGCACCCTCGCCCTGGCCGGGTCCACCGAGGCGCAGCAGTTCCACTAACCCCCTTTGCCCCACCCACGTTCTCCCAGGAGGCACACCATGAACAACCTGATTACCCTCAACGGCGTTACCCTGACGGCGCCGGCCGTGCGCCGCCAGGACGAAATCCTCACCCCGGAAGCCCTCGATTTCCTCCGGAAACTGCACCAGTCGACCGCCAGCCGCCGGCAGGAACTCCTGCACCTGCGGCAGCAGTCCCGCGCCAGGATTTCCAACGGCACCGATCCGCGTTTCCTCCCCGAGACCAAGCACATTCGCGACGACGACGGCTGGCGGGTTGCGCCGGTCGCCCCGGGTCTGGAGGACCGCCGGGTAGAGATCACCGGCCCCGTCGACCGGAAAATGACCATCAACGCCCTCAACTCAGGCGCCAAGGTGTGGCTGGCCGACATGGAGGACTCTTCCACTCCCAGCTGGTCCAATGTCATCAACGGGCAGCTCAACCTGCGCGACGCGCTGGCGGACCGCATCAGCTTCACCTCCCCGGAAGGGAAGGAGTACCGGTTGGGTGAGGATCGGCCGACCATCGTCGTGCGCCCCCGCGGCTGGCACCTGCCCGAGAAGCACCTGCTGATCAACAACACCCCGATCGCTGGCGGCCTGGTCGACTTTGGTTTGCATTTCTTCCACAACGCCCGGACGCTCATCGCCCAGGGCCGGGGCCCCTACTTCTACCTGCCGAAGATCGAGAACCATCTCGAGGCACGGCTCTGGAATGACATTTTCGTCCAGGCCCAGCAACTATTGGGGCTGCCCCAGGGCACTATCCGCGCCACGGTGCTGATAGAAACCATCACCGCCGCGTTCGAAATGGAGGAAATCCTGTACGAACTGCGCGAACACGCCGCCGGTTTGAACGCGGGCAGGTGGGACTACATCTTCTCGGTGATCAAGAACTTCAGGACCCGCGGGCCCCGCTTCGTCCTCCCTGACCGGTCAATGGTGACCATGACCGCGCCATTCATGCGCTCCTACACCGAGCAGCTGGTGCGCATCTGCCACCGCCGGGGCGCCCACGCCATTGGCGGCATGTCGGCCAACATCCCGAACCGGCGAGACGAAGCCGCGAACGCCGTCGCACTGGAAAAGGTGAGGGCTGACAAGACCCGGGAGGCGAACGATGGTTTCGACGGTTCCTGGGTTGCCCACCCGGACCTGGTTCCGGTAGCGATGGAGGTGTTCAACGCCGTCCTCGGCGAGCGGCCCAACCAGCTGACCAAGCTGCGCGACGACGTCATCCCCGACGACAAGGCGCTGCTCAACATCGCAGGCACCCCCGGTGTCATCACCGAAGCCGGGATCCGCGAGAACCTTGAGGTCGGCGTGAGGTACATCGAGTCGTGGTTGCGTGGCAACGGCGCTGCGGCGATCAACTCCCTGATGGAGGACGCCGCCACGGCTGAGATTTCACGGTCTCAGATCTGGCAGTGGATCTACTCGGGTGCCGTCACCGACGACGGCGAGGCCATCACCCACGGGTGGGTCGCCGAGCTGCTGGAGGAGGAGTTCGCGGCGATGGAGCGTTTCGACGGCGACCGTTTCGACGACGCCCTGGCAATCTTCGAGGAGGTGGCCCTCGGTGAGGAGTTTCCCACCTTCCTCACCGTCCCCGCCTACGCCCGCTACCTGCACGAGAACCGCGAGCTGGCGACCGTCTAGTCAATTCCCACCGCACCTCTCCGCACCCCCGGTAGGGGGCACGGCGGGGTGCGGTGGGAATACCCCGCAGCCCACCCCGCGTTGTGCGGTGTATGCAGATTGAAATTTGGTCAGACGTCAAGTGCCCCTGGTGTTTCGTCGGCAAACGCCGGTTTGAGACGGCCCTCGCCGGCTTCGAACACCGCGATCAGGTCACCGTGACCTGGAAGAGCTTCCAGTTGGACCCGGATCTCCCGGATCACTATGACGGCACCGAACAGCAATACCTCGCTGAACGAAAGGGCATCTCCGAAGACCGGATCCGCGAGATGTGGGACAGTTTGTCCGCTTCGGCCGCGGGCGAGGGATTGAACTTCAGGTTCGAGGACGTCGTGGTGGGCAACAGTTTCACCGCCCACCGGTTCCTGCACCTGGCCAAATCCCAGGGGCTCGGCGATGCCGCCAAGGAAGCCATCCTGTCCGCCCATTTCGAACAGGGCAAAGACACCTCCGATACGGACTTCCTTGTGGAGCTCGGCCAGAAGATCGGGCTCACCGAGCAGGATGTGCGGGCCACCCTCGACACGGACCGGTTCGCCGACGACGTCCACCACGATATTGCCGAGGCACGCGCGCTCGGTATCAGCGGAGTACCGTTTTTCGTCATCGACCGGAAATACGGCATCTCCGGAGCCCAACCCGCCGATCTGTTCGCCGAGGCGCTCACCACCGCGTGGCAGGAAGCGAACCCGCTGACCCTCGTGAGTCCCGCCGGATCCGCAGCGGCCTCCGCCGACGGCGAAGCGTGCGGGCCCGAAGGCTGCAACTAGCCTGCAGCTAGGGTGCAGCGGGGGTCGACTCCGGTGCACCCGACGTGGACTCGGCCTCGGCAGATGCCGTGGTCGGGTCGACGCACACCAGTCCGCCCGGAGTCTCGTCCAGCTCAGCCTCAGCGATGAGGCCCTCATACCCTGATCCGACGACGACGTCGACGGTAGCGTCAGCGCGCTCATCCTCCACGAAGGTGGTTCCCGGAATCTGGCGCTGGACGGTGAAAGCATTCGCGTAGCCCTCCGGTCCGGCGACCACGATGGCAGTCATGCCGGTCCGGTTCACCGTGCGGTTACCGATCTCGCCCAGCACAAACGCTCGTTCCGTCAGGACCTCACCGACCGTGCCAGCCAGACCGGGAATGGTTGTGCTGTTGTACAGGTTCACGGTAATGGCCGAAGGGGACTGCACCTCGAACGGGCCCTCCGGGCAGGCATACGTCGGCTCCAGATCCGGTTCCAGCGCGGCAATGCGGATATCCCCACGGTTGATTCCTATCGCAACGAATACCGCCGCAGCGAGGAGCGCGACCAGCACCACCAGAACCACCCCGTGGCGGAGCCGGCGCATGTAAATGTGCGGGCGCTCCACCTCCCCCGTGTCTGCGAACACGCTGTCCAGATCGTTTTCGGTCACGATCCGGTGGCCGTGCCATTCAATCGGGTTCTTCTTGGACTTTTTGGTCTCGTGCCGGTGCGGGGGCTGGTCAGTCATTGATCACCAGGACGCGCGCGTGCAGAATGGTTCGCTGATGCAGTGCCGTGCGGACGGCGCGGTGCAGCCCGTCTTCCAGATAGAGCGTCTCGTTCCACTGGACCACGTGCGGGAACAGGTCACCAAAGAATGTTGAATCCTCGGCGAGGAGCGCCTCGAGGTCGAGGGTGGTTTTGGTGGTCACCAGTTCGTCCAGCCGTACCTGCCGGGGTGCGACACCGGCCCAATCCTTGGGGGTCACATAACCATGGTCCGGGTAGGGACGTCCTGCGCTTACGGCTTTGAAGATCACCAATACAGACTAGAGAACATCATCGGGCAATGGAACATGAGCCGCGCCCAACGGTCTTTAGTGGCCCAAAGGTTACGTTCAGACCGGCCACCGAATAGTCGATACCGGGCCCGCCGAGAATAATTGCAGGCATGAGCACCCCTGAGCTGACCGGACTCCTGCTGGATGTCGACGGACCAATCGCGAGCCCCGTGTCCCGGACCGTGCGGCCGGCGATCATCAAGGACCTGATGACTCTCGCTGCCGCCGGGTGGCCGGTCATCTTCAACACGGGACGGTCTGATTCGTTCATCCGCAGCGAGGTGATGGCTCCCATGCTCGCGGCAGGGATCCCCGAAGGCGTGGTGTTCCACGCCATCTGTGAGAAGGGTGGCGTCTGGTTCAGCTTCGACAGGTCGGGGGCGGGCGAACTGCATGTCGACCAGGCTCTGGCACTGCCGAAGGAGTTCGGGGCAGGGATCCGCGAACTGGTGGCGGAAAAGTACTTCGGGCACATGTTCTTCGATGAAACCAAATACGCGATGGTGTCGGTGGAACAGCACATTGAGGTGGACAACACCGACTATCTGGCTGAGCAGGCCGGGTTCGACGCCGACGCTCTGGCCCTGATGCGGTCCTTCGGCATGGGGGTTTGCCGGTTGGCCCATCATGCCCCGGATAGCGATGACAACATCGACTACCGGATCGACCCGACCATCATCTCGACCGACATTGAATCGGTCCGTCTCGGCAAGGACCTCGGCGCCGAGCGTGCCCTGGGTCTGCTGGGCACCGCCATCCCTGCCCGCTGGCGGACCGTCGGAGACTCGCGCACCGACTACGCGATGGCCGATTACCTCCACGAACACGGGTACGACGTCGCCCATGTTGACGTCCGACCCGCTGACGGAGTTCCGGACAAGCCGTACCCCGTGCTCACCGAGGATCACCTGACCAACGACGACGCTGGCGCCGCCTTCCTCGCCGCGTGTGTTGAGTCCCTCCGCCCCGTCAGCGAGGCACGTGCTGGCAGCTAGGTCAACCTAGGCAGTCTTCGCCAGCGCACCCTCGATGGCCGCGACCACCTCGGCCGACTCTGGCTCCACCGTCGGGGCGAACCGCGCCACCACCGAGCCCTGATCATTCACCAGGAACTTCTCGAAGTTCCATTTCACCAGCCCGGGCAGGATGCCGTTCTTGAACTTCGTCAGCTCCGAGTAGAGGGGGTGCTGGTTCTTGCCGCGCACGTCGGCCTTCTTGGTCAACGGGAACGTGACGTCATAGGTGGTCGAGCAGAAGGACTGAATGTCGTCATCCGTTCCGGGTTCCTGGCCCATGAACTGGTTGCAGGGCACTCCGACCACCACAAATCCCTGATCCCGGTACTTCTGGTAGAGGTTCTCCAGCCCACCGTACTGGGGGGTATAGCCGCACTTCGACGCAACATTCACCACCATCACCGTCTTGCCTTTGAAGTCGCCGAACGACCTCTCGGTGCCATCGTTCATGGTCAGAGGAATGGAATGCAGATTCGTTGGTGACATGGTTACTCCCGGTAGGCGACTGCTTAGCATTCGTACGGTAGCAGTCAGCGGATGGGCCTAGGCAATAATGGGGTGGTGGCCTCACTTAGAAACACCGGGCTAACCGCCTGGCGCACACAGCTCCGCAAGACCTTCACCGGCAACTCGGAGGTCCCCCCGGCCTGGGCGGAAAAGCTGGACGAAGGCGACGACGTCGGCTACTTCCCGCCGTCGTCAGCGGCCTGGGCAGTGCACGGGTCAATGACCCCCCTGGTCGGCGGGATCCGGGCGCTGCTGCTGCAGGCGCTGCATCCGGGTGCGATGGCGGGCGTCCACGACTTCTCCCGATACCGCGAAGACCCACTCGGCCGCCTCGCCGGAACCATCCAGTGGATTTTCACCGTCACCTATGGCTCAGCCGAAACGGCCAAGGCCGGCTCGGCCTGGGTACAGCGGTTACATCAGCGGGTCACTGGCACCTACATTGACAGTCGGGGTGACACTCAACCCTATTCGGCGGGCTCCCCCGACCTCCTGCGCTGGGTGCATCTGGCCTTCACTGACGCCTTCCTGGCATCGCATCTGGCGTATGGCCCGCCGATCCCCGGCGGTGCAGACAACTATGTGGCTGAATGGGCACAGGCCGGGCGACTCATGGGGGTCATCGACCCGCCGGAGTCGGCGGCTGAACTGGCAGCGCAACTGGCAGCGTTCGACGACGAGCTGGTGTGCGGCCCGCAGGTCACCGAAGCGCTCCGGTACATTAAACGTCCGCCGCTACCGCTGTCCCAGCGATTCGGCTACCGGGTGTTGTTCGCCGGGGCCGTGGCCACCCTCGAACCCCGCCACCGGGACTTGTTGGGGCTCCGTGTGCCGTCACTGGGGCCCATTCCGTTGCCGGTGCGCACCGCGACACGCCTGGTCATGTTCATCGTCCGGCTCGGCCTCGGACCCGAGGGCCCAAGCGAGGCAGCCGCGCTCCGACGGCTCGCCAGGCTGCGGGGCACTGACGCCGAGGCGAACCCGCCCCAACCCGGGGGATGAGGCTACGTTCTTCAGTGGTTGAACGACAAAAGACACCCCCAACCGAAGCTGGAGATGTCTTTTGTCGTAACTCACATATGGCGGAGGATGGGGGATTTGAACCCCCGAGGGCGTTAACCCAACACGCGTTCCAGGCGTGCGCCATAGGCCGCTAGGCGAATCCTCCTAGTTTGGAGCAGATACCAGAATACCCACTTGGGAACGATCTAACGAATCGCCGCCGTGTGACCTTGCCGGGCGACTCCAGGATCACACCTGATTCAGCAGACAACCAGCCGGCGTTCTGCCCGCCCCGCGGCACGACGACCGACGATTCTGCCGGTTCGAATCCGGCCCCGAGATTCCTGTAGACTCTTTCCCGGCCCCTCATGTGGTGTCACCCTGTGAACTCCCCCAGGACCGGAAGGTAGCAAGGGTAAGCGGGCTCTGACAGGTGCATGGGGGGTCTTCTCATCCCCTGACGCTGCAGGAGCACCGATGAACAGCCCCGGCGCTGGCCGCTTTGCCCCCAGCCCCTCCGGCGAGCTACATCTGGGGAACCTCCGCACCGCGATCCTCGCCTGGCTGTTTGCGCGCAGTACGTCCCGGTCCTTCCTGCTGCGGATCGAAGACCTGGACCGTGCCCGCGCCGGAGCCGAAGCAGCGCAGCTCGCCGAGCTCACCGCCGTCGGGCTCGACTGGGATGCGGAACCGGTCCGCCAGAGTGACCGGCTCCCCCTCTACCGGGCCGCAGTCGAGTCCTTGCGGAACGCCGACCTGCTTTACGAGTGCTATTGCACCCGCCGTGACATTGCCGAGGCTGCCACCGCCCCTCATTCGCTGCCCGGCTCCTACCCGGGCACCTGCCGGACCATGCCGGCGTCGGCTCATCCCCGCCGGCATGGCCGTCCGCCCGCCCTGCGGCTGCGGTCCGGGGTGACCGACTGGACGGTCGAGGATGAGTTGCACGGCAGCTATACCGGCCCGGTGGATGACCTGGTCATTGTCCGCAGCGACGGCGTCCCCGCGTACAACCTTGCGGTGGTCGTCGACGACGCCGCACAGGGAATCGACCAGGTGGTCCGCGGCGATGACCTACTCAGCTCCGCCCCCCGGCAGGCTTATCTGGCCAGCCTGCTGGGGATTACCCCACCCCAGTACGCGCACGTCCCACTTGCGTTGAACCGGGAAGGGCGGCGCCTCGCCAAGCGTGACGGCGCCGTCACCCTCGAATCACTCGCCGAAAAGGGCTGGACCGCCAGCTCGGTGCGGGACCTGATTCTTCGGTCGGCGGGGCTCCCGGCGGGTACGCTGGCAGGAGCGCTCGAGGCGTTTCACCCGGCAGAGGTGCCGCGTGAAGCCTGGATAGTTGAGCCCGGCGAGCTGTCCTGATTCCGCCACTGCACTACGTCACCACCAACCGATAGGGTTCTTCTGTGAGCACAGCCCTTTACCGCCGATACCGCCCCGAAGCCTTCGCGGACGTCATTGGCCAGGAGCACGTCACCGAGCCCCTCATGGCCGCCATTGAGAAGGGTCGGGTCAACCACGCCTACCTGTTCTCCGGTCCCCGCGGGTGTGGAAAAACAACTTCGGCACGCATCCTGGCGCGCTGCCTGAACTGCGCCCAGGGCCCCACCCCGGTCCCCTGCGGGGTCTGCGACAGCTGTGTTGAGCTCGCCCGCGGCGGCTCCGGCAGCCTCGACGTGATCGAAATCGACGCTGCGAGCCACGGCGGCGTCGACGACGCCCGAGACCTCCGGGAGCGCGCCACCTTCGCGCCGGTCCGCGACCGGTACAAAATTTTCATCATCGATGAGGCTCACATGGTCACGTCGGCAGGCTTCAATGCCCTCCTGAAGATCGTCGAAGAACCCCCGGAACACATCAAGTTCATCTTCGCCACCACCGAACCGGACAAGGTGATCGGCACCATCCGGTCCCGCACCCACCACTACCCGTTCCGTTTGGTGCCGCCTGAGCCGCTGATGGCCTACCTTGATCTGCTCTGCCAGCAGGAGGGCATCCCCGTGGCGCCAGGGGTGCTGTCCCTCGTCACCCGGGCCGGCGGCGGGTCGGTGCGCGACTCGCTGTCGGTCCTTGACCAGCTCATGGCTGGCGCCGGGCCGGACGGGCTCGACTATGAGCTTGCCGTGTCCCTCCTCGGTTACACGCATGCGTCCCTGCTGGACGACGTCGTCGACGCCTTCGCCGCGGGCGACGCTGGCACGGTATTCAGCGCCGTCGACCGGGTAATCCAGACGGGACATGACCCCCGCAGGTTCGTTGAAGACCTGCTGGAGCGGTTCCGCGATTTGATTATCGTGAACGCGGTCCCCGACAGTGCGGCAGCGATCCTCCGGGGCACCCCCGACGACCAGCTGAACCGGATGCGCACGCAGGCCAACCAACTGGGCCGCGGCGAACTCTCCCGCGCCGCAGACATCACCAACACGGCACTGACCGAGATGACCGGCGCCACATCACCGCGTCTTCACCTCGAGCTGCTCTGCGCACGGATTCTGCTGCCCGCCGCCGATGAGACCGAGCGGGGAACCCTGGCCCGCGTGGACCGGATCGAACGCCGCCTGCAGTACGCCGGGACCGACGCCGGGTCCGATGCCGCGCCCAGTGGGCCGTCAGCACCTGCTGCTACCGCCCAGACCCACCCTCCCGCGAGCCCTCCGAGCCGGCCACAGGGCGTTAACCCCTCAGCGAGCTCCGTCCCGGGAGGGGAGGCGGCCAGTGCTGCGGCGTGGCCGGAGGAGACTGCTCCCGCCGAGAAATCTGCGACCACGTCAGCCACCCCAGCTGCCGAAGCCCCGAGCGGCCCAGCGCCAGTAGCATCGGCCCCAGCCGCATCAGCTTCGAACACTTCAGGTTCACCTGCAGGCCAGAATCCTGCAGGTCCGGTACCGTCGTCGTCCACGCCGGCAGCATCCCCGACCGCGCCCGAGCCTGCGCGGCAGGACCCAGCATCGGCCCCTTCCTCCTCCGGGACACCGCAGGTGGAGATGATCCGGCGTGCGTGGCCCGAGATCATGGATGAGCTTGCCCGCATCAAACGCACCACCTGGCTCAACGTCAATCCAGATGCCAAGCCTCGGAGCATGACCGGGAACCAGCTGGTCCTCGCCTTCGCAACCCAGGGAAACGCCATCGCCTTCCAGCGCGGCACGCACATGGACAACGTGAAGCAGGCGATCCACAAGATCCTGGCTCTGAAGGTCACCATCGAAGTACTCCACGACGGAGCAGCGTCAGCGGGTGAGCCAAACCCAAAAGTACCCACTAGTCGGCAGGCGCCGACAGAGACTCCCAGCAGCTCAACGCCCACAACACCCCAGCCTGGCCAGTCCCTCCCGACGACGGCGCCCGCATCTGGTGCACCCACCAGAGCTCATCAGCCAGCGACCCCGGGGTCACCACCGTCCGCAGCTACACCCGAGGAACCGGCGGCGGCCGTCGTCTCCAGCGCTGCCTCCAGCGCCGCACCCGCTTCTCCATCGGCCACCGCTCCCACAGCACCAGCACCAGCACCAGCACCAGCACCAGCACCAGCACCAGCGTCTACGCTTCCCAGCTCTACGCCCTCTGCAGCCCCCTCCCGCGACACGGAACAGTCAGGTGGGGCAACGCCAGCCCGCTGGAACACTGGCCCCGACACCAGCGCCGGCCAGAGCGGTCCCGCCCGGCAGTCCCCCGGCGCACCAACTGCCACCCCTAGCCAGACCCCGCGAAGCAGGGTAGCAACCTCGGAACCGGACGACTCGTGGGCTTCCGTAGAGCCGCCCGCCGACGAATACGATCTGGGCCCGGAAAGCACTGCCTGGCAAACAGCCCAACCCGCGGCCCCCGACGAGTCTGAGCAGACCCTGTCCACCCGCCGTCCGCCGCAGACCGCCCCAGGTCAGAACGCAACACCGGCTCAGCCCCACGCGCCAGTTCAGGAGAAAGCCCAGGAACGGCCGACGGCAGACCAGGTGGGCACATCGCGGCAACAGCCCCCGCAGGCGCCTGCAGTTGACCAGCCCCCACCGGCGGTCACTGGCCAGCCAGCCAAACCGCTCAGCAGATATCAGCGCCTCCTTGACGAAGCGGAACGGAAGCGGCTGGAAGAGGAAGCGGCCAATCCCCGCAAAGGCGCCGTAGACTTGACCTACGTTGAGGACGAGCCGAGCGCAGACGATGAAACCATTGAAGAGTCCGGGCTGGTTGGACGCTCAGCCATCGAACGCATCCTCAACGGCAAACTGATTGAGGAACGCGGCGTCGACAGCCCCTAGCGCCCCGTCCCAGTGAAATAGCAACCAGAAGAAGGTCCCGTGTACGAAGGCGCAGTCCAGGAGCTCATCGACGAACTGGGACGGCTCCCTGGGGTGGGACCCAAATCGGCCCAGCGGCTGGCCTTCTACATCCTGGAGGGCGATGGCGAGGACATCAAGCGCCTGGTCAATGCCATCGTCACGGTGAAGGAACGGGTCAAGTTCTGCACCGTGTGCGGAAATGTGGCTGAGCAGGAGACCTGCGGGATCTGCCGCGACCCGCGCCGCGATCCGACGGCAATTTGCGTGGTGGAAGAGTCAAAAGACGTCATCGCCGTCGAACGGACCCGATCGTTCAGGGGGCGCTACCATGTGCTCGGCGGCGCTATTAACCCGATCGCTGGCATCGGTCCGGACCAGCTCCGGATCCGAGAGCTCCTCAGCAGACTCTCGGACGACAAGATCGAGGAGATCATCATCGCCACCGACCCGAACCTCGAGGGGGAAGCGACCGCCACTTACCTGGCCCGGATGCTCAAAACCATCGGGATCAAAGTGACCCGTCTGGCCTCAGGGCTGCCGGTTGGTGGCGACCTCGAATATGCCGACGAAGTGACTCTCGGCCGCGCCTTCGAAGGACGCCGCACCGTCTCCTAGCCTCGATTTTTCATCGGAGGTCTTGGCCGGGTGTTTGAGGGCGGTGGGCAGGGGCCGCGGGTGCTGGTTTGGTTTTGG
>NZ_BAAAIJ010000024.1:0-11863 GCF_039526005.1 Arthrobacter flavus
GGCTTTAGGCATGATGAACATCCTTCCACCCGCGAGGTTAATCCTCACAGGTCAGGAGTCAACCAAACCTTCAGCAGTCCCTAGTCATAAGAGGTATGACGTCCGCACAGGTCGCCCTGCGGTCCCTAGACAGAACAAAATTCGCTGACGAGATCGTCGAGCTAGACAAGGAAATATCACGGCTAAAGAACGCCTTGGCCACCGTGCTTGCTGGGCTTCACCCTGATCGTCCATATGATGTCGAGGCGGGTCGCTACTCGTCGACCCGAAGATTCCTTCAACCGTACGACCACATATTTACGACAAACTACGACTTGTTGCTTTACTGGACATTACGGCAGACCGAGAACGTGGTCGAAAGAACACGTATTGACGATGATGGTTTTCGAAGCCGCGACGCCGACGGAGTCCAGCTTGATTGCGTCTATTGGGATCACCTGAAGCCTTTCGACCAGTCGATCCACTACCTCCATGGGGCTCTACACCTCTACCGGGGACTCGACGGACTGCGCAAACTGACCTGGGTGAGGACCAATCGGGCTCTCATCGACCAAATTCGCGAGCAATTGGCCGCTAATTACTTTCCCCTCTACGTCTCAGAAGGCTCCAGTGACGAGAAGCTGGTAAAAATCCATACGAGCGACTATCTGAGCAAAGGCCTGCGGTCGTTGGCCAGTTGTGGGGGTGGCTTGACCGCTTACGGGCTCTCGTTTGCGGAGAATGACGCTCACTTTATTGATGCTGTGGTTCGCTCTCCTTTGAAGCGGTTGGCTGTGGCCCTTTACGGGGATTTAAACTCGCCCGAGAATAAGAGAACAATAGAAGCGGTCAAGACGTTGCCAGTTCTCCGCGAATCAAGGTCGACGCGAAGAAGAAGCGCTCTAAACGTCTCCTTCTACGATGCGAGCTCGGTCAGCCTTTGGTAGCCCAACCTCAGATCCACTTCCGGAAGATCAGCTGAGGCGGTTAACACGCCTACCTGCTCCAACAAACGCTGATAACGGCCCAATACGTTGTCAGTGGAACCTTGAAGCTTGACCTGAAATCTCTGATTCTCATTATGTATAGGGCACACGATGCAACCTATGGGGGTCCTTGGAATCCTGGCTGAACCGGCTAAGGTGATGCGATGCCTTCCCGAATAATCCTGCCGTTGATGTGCGGTCTGGCTGGCGCCATCATCGGCGCGTGTGCAGCCCTACTGTTTGTCAAAAACTGGACTCCCGATTGGATCGAGGCGACGGGAACGTGGTTTGGAGGTGTGGGAACGATTCTCACCCTATTGTGGGCTGTCAGGGCTTTCCGTGCGGATCAAGCAGCCCGCGAGGAAGCCCGAGAATCCGAGCGCACTAAGGACCAAGAGAAGCAATCGGCTCGCGATCAAGCCGAAATGAAACAAGCGGAGTCCGTTCTGATCGAGCTTCGGGGTGGAGCAGCGAACGGATCACCCCCGAATAGGGTGATGGTCAGTTTCCACCTCGAGATAAAGAATCTCTCTCAGCACGATGTTGCAGTTCTTGCTGTCACGCTTGATAAGCGTTTGAAACCAAAGAACCCACCGCCCGCTAACATACACATTTCATCGGGCGAGATACACAGGCAGCTCATAGAGGTCGCAGACGTACCAGCTCTGGATGAAGACCTAGGCGGACGAGAGATGAGTCGTTTCACCGCCGAGATGAATTATCGACTGGAGGGACTTGATTGGCAGCGTGGGCTGACAGGATCACCACAGCGACTGCATGAAACCGATGTCTTTGTCCGAACCGAATGAACGCTACCTATGGGGATACCTATCGAGTCCGGCTCCGGTCGCTTGAATGGGCCACTGACCTAATTCGGGAATTGCGGCACTCGGAAGACGTAGATGCCGTCTCAGTAGCTACGCACTGGGCTCTCGACGCTGTTTACGACTTATTCGAGGTCTACCGACTCGCCGCCCCTATAGGGAAGGATCACGACGGCTGGCTAAAAGACAATGACGCGATGGTTATCGGTGGACTGATTTTCATCCGAGGGGAAAAGACTCATCAGGGTGTAAGAGTCGACGGGCCAAACCCTTTCAAAAAGTATCGGAAAAAATTCGAAAGCTTCGCCGATTTGACGGATTGGGTCTGGGCCGATGCTGCGACGGACAATCCCCGGTATCAACAACGCTTGCAGTGGTACTCGAAGCTTTTGGCTGGTCGCGCACTATGGGTTCCTCTCGATCATGCCTGGCTCTGGTTCGTTGACAACAGTCCAATAAAAATCCCTGCGCAAGATGCCCGGCAGGTGCGCGGCTGGGTTGAGGGAGTGCGTCCTAACTACAGATCGCAAACCAGCGGCGGTGCACAACTAAGAGGATCGCTCTAGCGAGTCGACAAATACACCAGGTTCATCTGTTGCAACGTTCAGCAATCGGCGTGGTCTACCCATATATCTTCCGTGAAAGAGTACGGGTTATGAACAATGAGATTGGCACGCACCGGATGACCTCTCTGACCGATGCCGGTGAAGCGGCTATGGGACGCATTGCGGTCTGGGCCGCATACCTTGAGCAAAATCTTGCTGACCTCGTCGGAGAGGTCTTAGGCGATCTAAGGATGGGGCGGGCGATCACCGAAGGCATGACTCCGAGTCGAACGATCGACCTAGTTAACAAGCTATTCGATGAGGTACCCGGCATCTCGCCAGAGGAGAACCAACGCGTCTCTGCGACTTTGCGCGAAGCTAAAGCCGCCCTCAAAGATCGCAACGCAGTGCTTCACGCCCAGGTTGGAAGTGCATTCGCGGCAGACGCCGCTTCCTTCAGCAGTTACCGGCGGCGAGAGCGTCACTCTCAAACGCGGACCGACGCAGAGTTGGATGCGATTGGGGAACGCTTACATAAGGTGGGTTGGGAGATTTTCGATCTCGCTGGGATCACTTGCAACCTCAACCGACAGGCTCAATGAGTTACAAGCTGTCATTGCAGACTGGCCCAATCATTGGCCTGCAACCCCTCACACAAGATCAAGCACGGGAATGGTGTTGATGAATCGCCCCGTCATTGCCTACCCGGTCATAGGTGGGACGAGCTGTCTGGAAGCCTACCCGCGGTTCAACAGTAAACATTGCCGTAGGCCAGGGGGAAGCGATAACAGAGTACTCTCGACGCAAAATTCCATATCCCTCCGATTACGCCGATAACGGTCTATTACGTCACCCGGATTCCGGGCCCGGATTCTCGCTTGTCCAGAAGGCTGGTGCACTAGACAGTTTTAGCTCTCTGGTAACCTCGGCACAGTTTAGAGAGTCGCACATGGGGGGGGAAACATGAACGCCAAAACGATTGGCACAACGCCGAAAGTCCGCCGAGTGGAAACCGCTAATCTCATACCACATGGGCGATTCCGTGCCTCGGAATAGCGTTTGCCCTGAGGGCGGCACGAAAGCCGATACAGCACGGAATGAGCGGCTAACTTGGACGCAAAAGGGGGCCATGGCGATCTCACTTTTGGGAGGCCTAGTCACGTTGCCAGCGGCAAGCCTTCTCGGATCAGCCCTTGGGCATTACCAGACTCGGATGGACTGCTCGGAAATGCCGTCGCCCGGCTCCGGGTGTTACGAGGGCGAGCTAGCGATGGCAAGCGTATTCTTTGCCCTGCTGTTTGCGCCAACATTCGCCGTTTCGCTCAGCATTGCCCTTAATCATCGAGGCAAAGCCCGACGAATAGCGAACTGGTGGCCATTCGCGGTTCTGTGCGCAATGAATCTCGCGGTGATCGCCATGTTCTTTGGGGGTGCGCTGGCCGACCCGGATGCTTATTTCTGACTCTAGCTAGAGCATCGATTCGGACTTTCCAATCCATCGTCACAGACTGCAGGAGACTCACCAAGGATGACAGCTCACGAGGAAGCCGCGTTGACTGTGGCGCGAGATCGTCCCCGAACATCCGTTTGGCTGGGAACCGCTTGGCTTCTGCTGTCGACGTCTCTTGCGTTGATGTCTTGGACCCTTCTTCTTCTAGATTCGGCAGACATCTACGTTCTTCTCACTCCAGAAATCAACGCAATGACTTTGGGGACCTCCCTTTTCCTGCTAGCCATACTGCCCGCTACTGCTGGCATCTACCTCTTGGCCCGAAGCGCAGTGGCCAGAACGCGGCAGCGTTGGATCGCTTACCTCGTGAGAGCAGTCGGCTGGCTGGTCGGAATCTGCGTGGTCCTGGTTCTCTCATATTTGGCCTTCATCATGCTTCTGCTCACCCCAGTTGATTCGTACACACTCCAGGCGCCCAATGACGAGAGGAGCGTGCTGGTCATCAACAGAACAGTCCTTCACGCTGGAGGGTTCACTGTTTACGAGCCCCGAGGCTGGCCCCTGTTTGTGGAAGTAGGATCGTTGGCTACCAACAACGCGCACGATTGGCTATGTCAACCAAAGCTGGCCCCACCAGGACGGGAATATTTGGACCCATCTCCACCTCCACACAAGATCCGACCGTTCTGGCTGAGTACAGCTCGAAGTTCGATCTAACGCTG
This sequence comes from Arthrobacter flavus, assembly GCF_039526005.1. Lineage (NCBI taxonomy): Bacteria > Bacillati > Actinomycetota > Actinomycetes > Micrococcales > Micrococcaceae > Arthrobacter > Arthrobacter flavus. The sequence goes on from NZ_BAAAIJ010000024.1 coordinate 4,507, forward strand.
ACTGCAACTGTCTCAAGAGCATGGTGTAAGGTTCGGTCGCCCGCTCTTACTCATGTGAGCTATCGCTGAAGCCAACTCGGAACAAGCCGCTCAGCTCGCCGTGCGTAACTTACCAGCCAACCCGCACGAGTTCCCTAGACTTCCGATGAGAGCGACCTTCATTAAACTGGCCCTTCGCAGTTGAGCGTGGGTAGGGCGGTCAGGGGCTGACTCGGTAGGGTTGGCTGCTGTTGGTGCGGCGTGGTGCGGCGGGAATGAGGTCAGGGCCTTTTTGAATTGGTAGCGACCAAGCTTCCTGATTCAGAAAAGACCCTGACATGGCTGATTTTACTTCCTGTCCTGATGGTTGGTGGTGTGCACGCGCGGACGCGATGCTGGGTGTCAAAGGCATCCACGTCACCTCCGTCACGACAACGCCGGCCGGCCTGGTACTGGGTGTGGAGACCGGGGACACGATCGTCGGCTGCCCGGCATGCGGCGTCATCGCGGTCGGTCATGGACGCCGCTCGGTCCGGTTGCATGACACCCCGTGTTTCGGCCGGGCGGTGCGCCTGATCTGGGCCAAACGCATCTGGCGGTGCCCCGACCAGGGGTGCCCGAAGACCACGTTCACCGAGGAGCATCCGCTGGCCGGTCCACGCTCGAAGCTCACCACACGATCTATCGGCTGGGCGGTGGACGCGCTATCGCGTTACGACACCTCGGTCTCCGCGCTGGCGTATCAACTCGGGGTGTCCTGGCACACGCTGTGGAACGCAATCACACCCGAGGCGACCCGCCGTACCACCACCCCCGCATGACTGACCGGGGTCAACGCTCTCGGCGTTGATGAGCACGTCTGGGCTCACACCGGCCCGCCCGGCACGGGTATGGTCACCGGCATCGTGGACCACACCCGGGACAGTGATGGTGTCGTTCATGCACGGTTGTTGGACCTTGTTCCGGGACGCTCCGGGAAGGCTTACGCCACCTGGCTCACAGACCAAGGCCCGGACTTCACGATCGGGATCAAGACCGCAGCACTGGATCCGTTCCGTGGCTACGCCAACGCGATCCGCGACGAACTCCCCGAAGCCATCACTGTGCTGGATGCCTTCCATGTCGTGGAGCTCGGCTCAAGCATGGTCGATGAGGTCCGCCGCCGCGTCCAGCAGGACACCCTCGGCCACCGCGGACGTTCCGGGGACCCGCTCTACGGCATTCGTAGGACTCTGCAGTGTGGGGCCGAGCACCTCACCGACAAACAAGTCACCCGCCTAGATATGAAGCTCGACCTCGGGGACCCGACCATGAAGTATCTCTGGCGTGGCAGTGCTACCAACAGCTGCGCTCCATCTACCACGTGAAGCCTGAGACGGGCCGGGCCCGGGTCGCCGAAATCCTCGCCTCGTTCCCCACCTGCCCGATCCCCGAAGTCGCACGACTGGGCCGGACGCTACGACAGTGGAAGAGCGCGATCCTCGCTTACTTCGAGACCCACGGCGCGTCCAACGGCCCCACCGAGGCCGTGAACGGCGTCATCGAAACCACCCGCCGCATCGCCCGCGGATTCCGTAACTTCACCAACTACAGACTCCGCTGCCTACTCGCCGCCGGCGGCCACCGCCCCTACCGCGCGAAACAAACCAACCACGCCTAAATACGAAGGGCCATTAAACTGATAGTGCGATGTGCTCAGCTTGAGGTCGTAGTGCCACTTGAGGATCGTGATAAAAAAGCTGCATCGTAATCGTTGACAAGCTGAAGGCTCTCTGCTCCCATTAGAACCAGGGTTTCCGCACCGTCGCGAGAAACCAAAGTCAAGGGGGAGTTTTGATACTTACAAAGAGTGCTGTAATTTTGGCGGCGTTAACCCTTGTTCCAATGGTTGGAGGTGCGGCTGATGGCAGTAAATCCCCAGACAGGGAAGCCCGATCATCAGTATCAAGAATTTCCGGCGAAGAAAAGGTAGACGGTAGCACCGTGTTCAAGACGGAACAGTCACAAATAGCTGTTCTTCCTGCTACTGAGCCTGAACCATCGGCAGCTGAGATGAGCGCACTAGCGCCGTCCATATCGTGTAATCTTGATGTCCAATGGCCACATGGATCACACCATGTTGCCGGAACGATCAACGGCGTTGCAGTAGTTAGCTGCAACGGTAACGCAGGAACTATCCGTTTGCATTACTCACTTGTTCGAGTATCGCCGAATAATACGCAGTGGGGGGCGCCATCGGTGTCGAACGCTGGTAAAAATAGGCTCCAGAACAACCGGGCCGTTTCATGTAGCGCTGGCCCTGGCACCTTTCAGGGCTGGGCGCAGGGCCAGATCACTCCACCTGCGGGGTATACGCTCAACGGTCCTGCTACGTATCAGAAGTATGGGGATCCGCGCAGTGTAGCCTGCGGCGCTACCGCCAGATCCGCAGGAACTGATCAGTCGACTCCTGCTGAAAGAACTACAATCACGTTCGTACGATCAGATCTCGCCGATTCGTGACACTAATTCTAAGATGAAGGAAGTAGGGCGAACATAAGGTGTGGTCGGCCTACTTCCGATTTTCCAGCCGTGATGGTGTGTAGTCTAGATTCTGCTATTCGGATCTTTTCCAAGTAGACGTATAAGACCAGACTGCCGAGGTCTTTCGGTGCCCTCTACATTCTCATCACTAATTTCAGCAAATAGTTCGTATGGTCGGCCGCGGGAGTTCTGCTCAGCCCAAAAGATTGCTTCATTCACGTCCCCTGCGTCGACAACTACAAAGGCCTCTAGGTTCCAGCCGAAGTCCGGCTGAGGTTGCTGCCAAAAGTTCACGCGGTAAGTAGGATGATCAACTGAGTCGCGTGGTTCAGCGTGAACTGTCGTGAAAATTCGCATACGTTCACCATACAAAGTTTTTGCGGAGCATGACAGATTCCAAATGATCACAGGGTGTGGCCCACACGTACGTGTTGTGTCTCCGTGAGAATTTTTCGAGTCCACTCCTGGCCAAGGCCTACAGTGACTGAATACTGATGCATTGAGTTATGCGTCTCTGCAAGGACCCCTCGTGGGCAGTTGATTCATGAGGTGGCTATGCCGGTCTGGTGGGCGAGGGCGAGGGTGTGGGCGAGGCGGTAGGAGTCGGTGCCGGTCTCGATGATGGCGCCGTTGAAGGTGAGCCGGTCGACGATCGCGGCGCAGAGGCGCGGGTCGGTGAAGGTTTTCGTCCACCCGGAGAAGGACTCGTTACTGGCGATCGCGATGGAGTTTTTCTCCTCGCGTTCGGTGAGGACCTGAAAGAGGAGCTCAGCGCCGCGGCGGTCGAGTTCCATATAGCCGAGCTCGTCGATGCAGAGCAGGTCCACCCTGCCGTACCGGGCTATGGTCTTCGCGAGCATCTTCTCGTCTGCGGCTTCGACCAGCTCGTTCACGAGCCTGGTCGCCAGGGTGTATTTGACCCGGTACCCCTTCTCGGCGGCCGCCGTGCCCAGTCCGATGAGGAGGTGGGATTTCCCGGTGCCGGAGTCCCCGATGAGGCAGAGCGGCCGGCCTTTGCGGATCCAGTCCCCGGTCGCCAACGTGTGGATGGTGGCGGCATTGATGTTCGGGTTCGCCTCGAAGTCGAAGTCCCCGAGCCACTTGTCCCGCGGGAAGTTCGCCGCTTTGATTCGCCGGCTCGAGGACCGGCGGTCCCGATCGTCGCACTCGGCCAGCAGCAGTTCGGCCAGGAACCCCTGGTAGGAGAGCTGTTCCTTCCCGGCGACGGTCAGGGCTTCGTCGAGGACCGCACGGATCGTGGGTAGGCGTAGCCGACGGCAGGCCTGGTCGACGGCCGCCACAGCGGCCTGCTCGGTCAGGCCACGGCGCCGGCGCAGCGTAGGGGTCACTGTGGTGGTTGAGGTGTTGGGGCTCATGAGATGTTCTCCTTCGACATGCTGACGGACGCGCTGTTCAGGACGCTGTTCGAGGTGCCTACGACGTAATTGCTGAGTTTGCTGATGACCGTTTGGCGAGCAGCTCGTCGTACGAGTTGACGGTCGGAATCGGACGGCTGTCGGGTGGAAGGCCGGCGATGACAGCAGCGGGGTCCATGAGCCGGCGTTGGGTGAGACTGACAACCCGTTGCACGTGCTCCGCGCCGTGGCCACCACGATGATCATCGGAATGACGGTCCGAAGTGGACCCACCCACCGCTGCCAGATCCTCCGCGGTCCGGCCCTGGTTGCTGTTCAAGTGTTCGGTTGCGTGTCGGCGGGCTTCGACCGCGACGACGTCGGCGCTGACCGCGCCCACTCCGAGGGCTGCACTGATGCCGGCCTGGATGTCATCGGCGTGCATGAACCGGTGCAGGAGCAGGACGTCGATGAGTTCCCGGGTCCCGTCCGCGTCACCGTTGACCCGCCGGGACGCAGCCCAGAACGCTTCATGGGCGTTCGTGAACGAACCAGCCTCCCGGGCCCTGGCCAAAGCGGTGGATCCAGGGAAGGCACCGGGCTTGGTTCTGAGGACCTCGAGGTAATGATCGAGCTGCACGGACTGACCGTGCTTGACGGTGATCCGCTGATGCCTGGCCACGACCGTGCGCCCATCGAAGACCACGATCTCGGACGCCCGGAGCGACACCCGGACCTTCCGGCCGATGAACCGTGCCGGGACCGAGTACTTCACCATCCTCACGGTGATCATCGACGACCGGTCCACGCGAGGGGTCAGCACCAGCCCCGGATCGAACGTCTCCGCCGGTAACGGTGCGAGATGGGGTTGTTCGGTGTCGAAGTCCTGACCGACGGTGCGGATCCGGTCGTTGATCCGCCGGCCGTCATCCTCTGCTTCCCAGACCCGGATCCGGTTGTTGAGCTCTTCCAGGGACGCGACGACGGGCATCGGGGACAGCCGGTTACGGCGGAACCGGCCTACCTCACCCTCGACCCCGCCCTTCTCGTGGGCGCCGGTAATACCGGGCTGGCAGTAGAACGCGTCGAAACCGTAGTGGGAGCGGAAGAGCACCCACCGGTCGTTCTCGACCCGCTGCCTGCCTTGCCCGAACACCACTGACGTGACCGCAGCAGTGAGGTTGTCGTAGCGGATGTGTTTCGTCGGGACGCCGCCCAGAGCGGTGAACGCGTCGATATGTCCCTCGAGGAACGCTTCCTGCGCCTGCGTTGGATACACGCGGTGCACGGCCTTCCCGGAGTGGGAGAGCCGGTAGACGAACATGTGGCACTTCGTCTTCACACCATCCAGAACGACCCAGACCTCACCGAAGTCCACCTCGGCCTCCGCGCCCGGTGCGTGCTCCTGCGGGACGAACACCTCCACCCGGCGGCCGGACTCAACATCGATCTCCGCACGACGGACCCGGACATAGTCCCGCACCGTCGAATACGACAAATCACCGGCCCCGTGCTCCTCGATCAACCGGGCAAGCACCCTACGGGCCGTATGGCGTTGCTTCCGCGGTGCCGTCGTGTCCTCGACAAGCATCACGTCGATCGAGGGCTTGAAGGACTCGAGCTTCCGGGACACGCGCCGCCGGGGCTTACGTTCCGGAGGCTCCGCCGACACAAGAGCCTGCCGAACAGTTCTTCTGTGAACTCCATGTCTAACCGCCAGCGCGCGAACGGAGAGGCCCTCAACACGGGCGTCTCTACGAATTCGTGCGAACAGCTCCACTCTTGACTCCATCTGGACCAGCCTTCCGTCGCACTCATCAACTGATGAGATCAACGGTGGCGGTGGGGCCACACATAACCGTCATAACGAGCCCGGCGAGTCATGAAGTGGGGCCAGATATATCCGTCCTACCGGGGCCACCCAAACCTGTCATAGTCACACGATCCATTTCGCGACGGGAATTACCGGGCGGCTTGGACTGAGGCAGGTCTCGAGCTGGAGTTTATGTACGACTACATGAAACCCAACGAATACGAACACGAGTTCATTGAGCTCCCCCGGTAGCCGATCACCCACAGCAGCTCATTTGAGATCTAACTGCCCAGGGTTTAGATGGCTTCCCGGCTGTAAGCGCCGATAACACCCTGCTATGTCAGCCTGACCGCCGGGTGTTTCACCTCTAGATAGGCCATTGTCGGGTTCCAGCGCGAGGAACCACACCTCACGATTCGCTTGCAGTGGCTATCCGCCGAGAGAATAAGTTCATGGTTCGTACCGATATCGTTCTTCCTGATGACTAGGCATCAAGGCTTGATGTTCTGAAGCGTAGGGTCCGTGATGCCCGCCTACGGGCTCAGCGGACCGTTAACACTCCGTTGATCGAGCTGTACTGGAACATCGGCAACGAGATCCTCACCCAGCGGGAACGCCGCGGGTGGGGCGCTGGCGTAGTGAAGCGACTAGCTGAAGATCTGCGGGCAGGGTTCCCGGATATGACCGGGCTCTCGCGCATTAACCTGCAATACATGAGGGCATTCGCCGCCGCGTGAAACGACGCTGCAATTGTCCAACAGCCTGTTGGACAATTGCCGTGGGGCCACATCATCACCCTTCTGGACAAGCTCGATGACACCACCACCCGCAATTGGTATGCCGCGGCGGCAGTGGAGTATGGCTGGTCGAGGAACGTGCTGCTGAACATGATCATGAACAAATCGATGGAACGCACCGGTGCGGCACCGCCGAACTTCACCCGGAGCCTTTCCTCCCCCGATTCCGAACTCGCACAACAGGTCGCCAAAAACCCGTATGCCTTTGAATTTTTAGGGCTCTCCGGTGAAGTCGCCGAACACGACCTCGAGGCGGCACTAACAGAGCGGATCGTCGACACGCTACGCGAACTTGGTCCTGGTTTCGCGTTCGTGGGCCGGTAAGTGCATTTCGACGTCGGCGGAGACGACTTCTACATCGACCTGTTGTTCTTCCACGTCGAGCAACTCAGATACTTCGTGATCGAGTTCAAGACCGGGGAGTTCCAGCCCGAGTACGCCGGAAAACTGAATTTCTACGTCGTCCTGGTCGATGACAAACGCAAACTCCCCGCACACAGGGAAACGGTCGGGATCCTGATCTGCGGCAGCAAAAACGAACACACCGTCCGATACGCCCTCGGCCGGACGGATTCGCTCATGGCCGTTTCTACCTACACCTACGAATCCCTCCCAGCAGCGGAAAAGATTCACTCCCCGGTGCCGAGGACCTCTCCGCGGCGTTCAACCAGATCGACGTGGCCACAAGCCCAACAGAATAAGAAACAAACGGGCACGAAAAGCGAGACAAAAAGCTCGGCGTGTCCCCACTCCCCCGCGTCTCACTAACCAGGGCTACACAAACCATCGTTACCGGGCAGACGTTTCCGGCTCTTCGCAAACGAGAGTGTAGGCGGGGTGTAGCCGGGGTGGGCGCGTCGGTGACGAGATGGAGGTCGAGGCCTTCCGAT
>NZ_BAAAIJ010000025.1:0-9997 GCF_039526005.1 Arthrobacter flavus
GTATCCTATTGAGAAGCGCCGCTAGAACAGCCGCCTGAACATCTCCTCAGCAGCGGAAATCACCACGAACCGCGAAGAGCCACTTAAAGGCTCATAAATAGAACGTGTTGCGACGACTGCTGGAATGCAAGTCGTGGGGTGTTCAGTAAGGTCGGTGACCCAAAGTTCGTTCGGCGCAAGTCGATGGAACCTGCGGTGGACCAGGTCATCGGCTGTAGCGCCGCAATGAAGCCACATCACCTTCGCAGGGCCCTGTTAACGCCAACCCAAAACAGGGCCATCGGGACTGCCCCAACGCCCGGGCGTAGTACTCGATCTGGGCTGGTGTCTCGGTCATGAGGCCGCCTCTGCCAGTGCTGGCTGCTGGTCGTGGTCGACGCCGAAGATCTCGTCATAGACACCGAGATCGCGGACCTGCACGGACTCCACCACCCTTGCTTCCACCATGTCGGGTCGGTGGGCTCGTTGGGCGTGGAAGTCCCGGCGCATCACCGCCGCCCTGGCCGCGTGGGCTGGATCGGTGATCACCAGGTGCCGGGCCCATCCCCGGGCATGCGAAGCGATGACGACGCCCTCATGGGTGACCGTGACCGTGTCCAGATCGGCGATGACATCAACGATCCGCCCAGTAAACGAGGGGTCAACGGAGTAGTCGTTGGAGAACACCCGTACGTAATAGTCCCGTGGCAGGCGGACCGTGTTGGCGAACACCGTGCCCGGGGTCACCGGCGGTAACGGGCGAATCTTCTGGCGGTCCAGGACGATCAACTCATCGGGGCGTCCATGGCGGGAGCATGAATACCGGTGATTAGCCGTCGGTAACCACTCATCGAGCTGGTTGTTGAAATCCGCTGGTGAGGCGAAGTTCCGGCCCGGCATGAAGCGTTGCCGGAAGAACTTGTTCATCCGCTCCACCATGCCTTTGGAATCCGGGTCCCTCGGCGGGAGTAACCGAACTTCCAAACCCAGAGACCCAGCGAACGCGGCCACTGGCTCCGTGGGCTGGCGACGGCCGATACCGGATTCGTTATCCCACAACAGGTGCGCCGGGACCGCTCGCGCGTCCTGGATCAGTGCCCACATTTCGCCCAGCAAGTCAGGGGTCGTGCGGGAGGGCAGCATCCGGGCCTGGATGAATCCCGAGAACGCCGACGTCATCACCAACACCGGTGGAGTATCGTGCTGGCCCTCGCCTACGGGTAACGGCTCATGCGGGAACCACAAATCGCATTGGATCTGGAAGCCCGGTACGTGGACTAGACGGTCCGCCGGGTCCGGCGGCGCGTACTCAGGGCGGATCACGGCGACCTTGGCCCGAAACAGTGACGCCGATCCAGACCAGCCCACCCGCTCCGCCAGTGTCGCCGCTGGCATTGTCGGGGTTTTCACCAACAACTCCCGCACCCTCGGAGCGAACGCGTCGAAACTCGACGCCCCAGACGCCGGCAGGTACTTCGGCACCCGATCCGTTACCAACGCCCGATCCACTGTTCCGCGGGAAATCCCCACGATCCTGCCGATCTCACGCTTCGAGTGCTGACCCGTCGAAAACAGGTGGCGTATCTTCGCCCAATCATCCAAATTGATCACCTTCCATCATGGTCGGTGGCCCTATTTTCAGTTGGCGTTCCTGGCCCTATTTTCGGCTGGCGATAACAGGCCCGGCAATCCCACTATCTTCGCGTCCCACATGAGTAGGGCGACCAACCGTTCGCTGATCTTTATGCCCATCCCGAGGGTCAACTCAGCATGGACCCGGCGAGACCCATAGGTTTGTCTTGACGCCGTGTGGACCTCACGGATCAGCCCGGTCAGCCACTGCCTGCGCATCTCCGTCGGTGATAGTGGCCGCTTCCTATACTTGTAGCAACCAGAGATACTCACCCCTAGGAACCGGCAGCAGAGCTCGACCCGATGACCTGTCTCGACGAGCGCATCGATCATCGGGTGAAACATAGGTGAAACCTCTCAAAAGAAGGCCCAATCCTGAGACCATAGCCGGTAACCAAACCCTGGGGCACGTCGACCTGTCAACTAAACCGTCAGCAGTCCCATGGGTCCACTTTGCCGTCGGGCATAACCACGTCGCGTGGTCGAAACAGAACCCGAGTGGTCAAGGGCATAAAAAACCCGAAAATGGGGGTTTTTCCACTGTGCGCGGTGGGGGATTTCAAGACCGCCTGAGACGCTTTGATGATTTTGCTTCTTATTGGGCCTCGCCATTGTTAGGGAAGTGTGGCAATCCCTTGCTTGGGTCATTGGCTGCAACGTTGATGACACCAACGCTGGGTTTCTGCTCCACGCAGACCTCGCGGCAAACTCGTACTCCGGCAATGAGAACACACCCTCTTGCTCCCGAACCGCTTCGAAAGAGGCAAGGTCTGGCTGATAGAGTCACGGGGTGCATCTCTGTCTCGGGAAACGAGCGTCCTATCCTGAGCATTTCTGGCATAGGAGAATTCGGGAGCAGCTGTGCCCACGAACATCTCTCGCTGTCCAACCAGTTTCGGATGGCGGCACGCTTCGATCCAATAAGGTAGCAAATTATGGACTCCGCCGCATCGATAGACTACGAGGCCGTAAAGCGTCAGACATTTGGCCTTTCCTTTACCGATCAAGCTTCCGATCCTCGGGTAGCGACTAGCATTTTGGCTGGTCAGCTCGAACTGAAGCCACACCCCGCTTGGACTCTTCCTTCAGAGTTGAGTTGGTATGAAGACCCCTTCGATAAAAGCAATTGGCGCGCTCAACTCCAAACGCTGCGCTGGCTCGACCCTGTCCGCCGTGTCGCCGCGACAGGGGACGGAGCCGCGCTGGACTTCTGGGTGCGAACAGCGAGATCTTGGCATGATTCCAACCCCGCGAATGTTTCGACGTCCAACTATGCCTGGGCGCCTATGGTGACCGGGGTAAGGACCTTAGCACTTACCTTTGCTTCGCCGATCGTCCCGAAGTCTGAAGTGGAGTGGCTTACAGAGTCGATTTGGGAACATGGGGAGTGGCTCGCTGATCTGCGACACATCGGATATGCCAACCTAGCTCTGAGCCAGCATCAAGCGCTGTATATCGTGGGCTCAGCGTTTCACCACACGGAGTGGACGGATCTTGCGCGAGAACGGCTCACGTCCCTATTTGAAGCTAGTTACGACGAACAGGGCGTCAACGTTGACGGTGCCCTCGGCAATCACGCAACGAACTATCTGTCCTGGCAATCGGCATTTCAACGACTAAGAGCGGAAGGCGCGAACCTTCCCCCTTCCGCCAGTCGACTGGAGCTCGCGGTAACCGAGCTCGCACACGCAAGTCGCCCGGATGGGACGATCGAGCGCATCGGTGACACCAGTAACGTATCTCTTCATCGGATTGACTCTCCGGAGATGACATATCTCCGGTCCAGGGGTGCAGCGGGAGACATCCCCGAAGAGCTCAGTAAGGTCTACCCTGCGGGCTTCGCCTTCGGCCGCAGTGGCTGGGGAGCCTACGAACGAGACTTCGACAAAGAGACCTACTATGCAATTTCCTTCGGCCGTGGCGACCGGATCCACGGCCACCAAGACGGGGGGTCTATAACTCTTCACAGCAACAGGCACCCCTGGATTGTCGATGCCGGCAAATACACACACGCCGCTGACCCGATGACGGATTATTGTCGCTCAAGATTGGGCCACAACGTGATCCATGTCGAAGGCCGGACTTACAACAAGCACGGGATCGTTGAATTGGTGAATCATCGACTCGCCGATGACCTTGATGACTTTGCGTTCTTGGACCTGGGATACGAAGGTGTTGAACTGCGACGTCGCATAATCTACTGCCGCGGGGGGGACTTTATTCTAGTGATCGACGATGTGCGCTCCTCAGAAGAAGTGAAGGTCACCCAGCGCTGGCACCTCGACGCCAACACCACCCCAAATCCGATCCGGAACGGATTCCAACTCGACCGCGACGGAGCCACGGCCACTATCCTGTGGAGTGGTACACCATCCGAACTCTCAGTGGTGGCAGGTGAGACCGAGCCCCTCGACGGCTGGATTGCCACTGACAGGATGGAGAAGATCCCGGCATCGGTCCTGAAGGCATCAAAATCAGCCGCACAGTTACAGTTCATCACGCTTGTCGGCGTGCCACAGTCCGGATCTTTCACAGTGGACGAAGTAGCTTTCCAGGACGGCACCATGCACGTGGCGGTCACGTCAGGTCGTGGGGAATTCCATTTGCGAATCACTGATGAATCCTCTTTTGTGTCGTTGGGCCGGCAACGCCCCGAACTTCAGTTCCTGTCGCGCGAGGAACGCCTCAAGATGGCTATGGCATCAGTCGCCAGGCTGAAGATGGATAGCATTCAATGTCCGTGTGTTGAACCCACCTTCACCCCGTCTCATTGGGCGGAACTTCGCAAGTGGGTATGGGAATCAGAAGATGTCAGGCAGGCACGTCTCGCCGCCCTCGAACAAACCCTCCACATGCTTAAGGCCGCTGAAGATACATCCCCGGATCGAGGGCTTCGCGCAGCGATTCTCGATCTAGCTGGAGTGGACATTGGACCCGATTTAGGTGTGGATGCGGCACTCCTTGGAATCAATAGAGAACCGATGATCTCTTGGCCTTCGGCGAGGCCGGTCACCTCAGCCACCTCGAAGCTACCGACTGGTACGATCCGCGGGGTCGAAGAACTACGTATTCCGGAGGCCGGTAAGGCTGTTTTCACCGCAATGGTGGGAGGGGTTCTACTCCCGTTCCTCGTTGGCCGCGGCGAGGGCGACGTTCTTTCAGTGAGGTTCCACGGGGCAATCAACAGAAACAAGACGACTTTGCCCGTGTTTCAAGGTAGTGGGGTTGATGCCAGAGGGGGAGGCAACTTTATGATCTTCCAAGACCCGACGCTCGACCTCGATAAAGATATGATCCTCTCCTGGTACCTCGGCGAAGGAAATACCAACCTCTATGAGGTTATGGCCGACTACATCCGATCAGTACAATCGCAGGTTGGTGCCACAACCGTAATGTTGATGGGGGCATCCGGTGGGGGATTCGCTGCGCTACAGGTAGCGTCCTATCTTCCGGAGAGTGTCGCCTTGGTGTTCGCTCCGCAAACGGACATACATGCCTACTTACCGCAGAGCCGAAATGAAGCTTTGCAGGCAGCATTCGGATCGAACGAGATTCCAAACCCAAATGTGCTAAACCGGACCTCGGTCGTCGAACGATACTCCAACTTGGCCCAACCACCAAGAATCCTGTACGTGCAGAACGTGCAAGACCTTCACCATGTGGAAAACCACCAAAGGCCGTTCGCTGCTATGCTGGCCGATTCTCATCCGAGACATGAGGACAGGGTTCGGTTTGTTGAGGTCCAGTGGGGACCGGGTCACGTTGCATTGACATTAGAACGATTCGACGAGCACCACGCCACAGCCATGAAGATGCTGAATGCTTAGGAACGCAACCCCGTTAAACTTATTGGAGTCCTCGATGGTCGGGGACTTGGTCGCTGGGCCTAGTATGACTTTCTGCCCCTGTCATTGATTATCCGGTGGGTGCTGTCGCCCGGTTTGGTGGGCGCTTGCTGACTATTGATAGGGAAGCGGCCGAACCGCCAGGGTTCAGGTCACTTCGTAACGGGTGCCTCAATGGTTTTCGTCAAGCGGCTGTGGCCGGTCGTGGTTCGTAGAAAGTCCCGTCCCTGAGCATCGCGTAGAGGGTATCGCAGCGGCGGCGGGCGAGTGCGATGAGGGCTTGGTTATGTCTTTTACCTTCGGCCCGTTTCCGGTCGTAGTAGGCCCTGGATGGTGGGTCTTTGAGTGCCGCGAACGCGGAGAGGAACAGGGCTCGTTTGAGGATCTTGTTTCCCTTCCGTGAGGGGTGGTCACCGCGGATGGATGTTCCCGACCGCCAGGTCACTGGGGCCAGCCCGGCGAAGGAAGCCAGATGTCCGGCGGTGGCGAAGTCTTTCCCGACGATTTCGGTGAGGATTCGTGCTGCGGTCCTGACGCCGACGGCCGGGAGCGATGTCAGGACCGGGTGAAGAGGGTGGGCCTCCACGAGGGCTTCGACCTGGGTGAAGACCGTGTCCCGGGATTCGCGGATGCCGGCGAGCATCCTGGCCAACTGGGGTAACACGATGGTTGCCGCGTTCGTTCCCACGACGGTGACTGTTTGCTGACCCAGGGCGGCGATGATGTCCGCGGCGAGGCGTTCACCCATGCGGGGTGCTAGCTTCGTCAGCCGGTTCCCGATCCTCCGTCGGCCAGCGTGGCGTAACGCTTCGGGGGTAGGCCAGATACGCAGCAGATCCAGCACGGCCGGGTGATCCAGTCGCGGGCCAAGGACACGTTCCAGGGCCGGATGAATCTGCGTTAGCAAGCCCCGGATCCGATTCGACGTGGCAGTGGCTTGTTTAGCTAGGTCGTCGTCGAAGCCGCAAAGCATCGTCAGTTCGGCGAGCTGTTCGTCGGCGACCTGGATTGATCGCAACGTGTGGGGCATGGTCCGGGCCGCGTCGGCGATGATGAACGCGTCCCGGGCATCCGTTTTCGCTTCGCCCGGTTGCAGGTCAGCGATCCGGCGCATCGCCACCCCGGGTAGGTAGCCGACAGCGACGCCAGCGGCCTGGGCGACCGCGATGGGGAGCGCCCCGATCGTGGCCGGCTGATCAACCACTAACAACAGGCTGCCATGTCGCTTCAGCGAGTGGAGGATTTCGCGCAGCCGGCCCTCGTCATTGGGTAAGGCCTTATCGAAGAGCTTCTTCCCTGACCGGTCTAGAGCGACAGCGTGATGTTCTCCTTTGCCGACGTCCAGCCCGATGAAAACATCAATGCTTTCATGGTTTCCAATCACCTGTTCCTCCTAGTCGCAGCACCTAGTAGTTCGGTGCTGGACTGTCCACGGTGTCAGAGCCCGGCATCCACGTTACGCACGACCTTGGATCTGTCCTGCCTCTATCAGCGGTCTCTCCGGCACCTACCAACCCCGGTGACAACACCCCCCCGGATCATGAACGACTGGGGGCGGCAATCATGCCGGGGCCAGCAGGCCAGCACACCCATATCCTCCAACAGAAACGGGCTACGAAAAAGGTAACTGGGTGGTCCGCCAGTAGATGAGTGGTGAAAGCACGTAGACGAACGCTGAGGCATAGCCGATGTAGAGAGCGCTCGTGCGCCAGCTCCCTGGTGTCTGATGATGGTGTTTCGGGTTGCGTGGGCGAATCCGTTGCGGATGTTAACTTCGTGGAGCTTGTCCACCTGCTTGGCCGAGTCGCGCGCTTGCTGCTCGGCCCTCAGGTACTCACGATCCGATTCAGCTAATGTTGCGTCGACCTCGATTCGATATTTTGGTGGTGCCGTGAGCGCCCGCCATTTTCTCCGGAACAGGATCATCGTCGGCCTTCGTTGAGTTCCTGCACAGCCGACATGACGTGAGTGTTGAATTTTGCCGATTGGGTGAGCGTGTCATTGGTCCTGGTTAGCAGGGCAATCGTGTTGCCCTTCCGCTCCGAGTACGCCATTCACCCGTACCGGTCGGTATGGCCGTCGGCGATTTGTTTCTCCAGCACCCGCACAATGGTCTGGTGTTCGGATCGGACGACGATTCTTCCGGTGAAGACGTGATAGGAGGCCACCAGCATGGGTGTGAGCGGACCAGCGAGGCCGACCACAGCGGGGATACCGTCAATCATCAGCCACCCCGCGAGGGCTGTTGAGTTCTCGATTGGTGCAGGCTCATCTGGCCCCTTCTCGGGTACGGCCTTCGACGGTGATAAACTCACGCACACATTCAAAAGAACGCTCGTCGGGAGAATTGTGTCTAATTCGGTTGGTTTTCTTGCATACGTAATGGGTCAAGAAGAGCCCGTGAACGCGATGGAAATACGGAAGTCACATGCAAGTGAACACTTTCAAAAGTTAAACAAAGGCCCAGTCCTCCGCACCGAAGCAGGCGATGGCGGCAGTGGGTTCATAGGTTGGGTTCCGGAAAGCTTGGCGGTCGACTGGCGCTTTTTTCAAAGCCGAGACAATGCCGGCGTAGCTTGGCTGCACATTCCGAGTCTTGCGGGCGGTCCGGAATCCGGCGTGGACGCGTGGGGGTTAGGCCAGGCGGTTTTAGATGGACAACACAAATCCGGAGAGATTGGCGCCCCCTTCGCCGTCGCCCGGTGGCAGAATGGCCAACTGGACATTGCAAATGACATGCTTGGCCTAGTACGACTGTTCCACTTTAGTTTTGACGGTGGGGACGTCTGGACAACCCGTCCGGGTCTGGCGCACATATTCATGGGTGAGATACCGAAGAAGAACAGGCTTGCCTGGGGTGGGATGGCCACCCTCGGGTGGGCGAGTTCCGGGACGACTCAACTGGGCGACGGCAGGCAACTGCCTGGTGGGTCATACGTGAGCGGCGGAATCCGAAATGGTCAAAGATTTCTAAGCGTCGAGAACGTATTCAACGACTGGCTTCGTACGTCAAGAGAAACGGCAGAACCGTCGCCCGCGGCAAGTGTTAGGGACATGGAACTATACATGTCGACGGCGAAACGATGGCCTCGTCAAGCCATGGCCGATTTGAGCGGAGGCAAAGACTCCAGAGTAGTCGCTGCAATCGGCATTCGAAGCAACGCTCTGAAGGGTGTCAGAACGATCGCGACGGACCACGGAGAGGTGGAAACCGCCCAACATTTGATGAGCCTCATCGATACGAACATCGAACATCGCATCGATGCGAGGAAGGACCCGTCTCGCCCTGGAAGTAGTTTCGTTCGTCGCCTTGGCTCGCAGCATCAGGCATGGGAGGGACGTTTCCTCGCTACCACGGCCTACAACTCGGCTGAGTTCGAGGGATTCGCACCACTCTCTGCGCCAATGTTCAACGGTCTTGGCGGTGAGGTTATGGCTGGGGGAAACCTCCTCGGAGCGTGGCATGACCGGCTGATCAACGCCCCCGGACCAGCTGCGCGTGACAAACTTGCGACCATGGTGAAAGTAGCAACCGGAGCGTCAGAGGAAACCAAGGAAATGGTGATCGCTGACATTCAAGAGTATGTAAACAAGGCCTCAGAAATGGGTCTGAACGGTGCAGCCGGAGTCATGGACATCTTTTACCACCTCGATAAAATGCCGAACTGGTCAATCCCATATGCAACCCCCCATACTCTCACTCCGCTCTTCGCGCCGAGTTTGCTAACTTATGCAGCACAGCGAACCGGCAAACCGGTTGAGTATGGGGAGGCGCACAGGAGGTTGTTACGTGAAGCAATTCCGGAATGGGCGTATGTACCTTTCTACAAGCCAACGGCTCAAAAACGCGCGGTCCCCTTCATCTGGCAGAACGGCGATTGGGAAGAAATCCGCGCATATATAACCGAACACCTTGATCAGGCGTTGTCTTTCTCTCCTGACCTGACAAACATTGGCCTTGGCAAAATCGATGCTGGAGAGGGAACGAAAAGAGAAGAGATCTTCGTGCAACGGCTCATCTGGGAGATCACCTTCGATAGCTACCTTCAAGAAATCGAAGAGGCCGCGAAAGCCACATCACATGCAATCAAGTCTAGATTGGCCTCGTAAGCACTAGGAATCCAGGCATCCCTGAAGAGTCCATCGTGTCTCGGGGAGCCCGGACCGTGCAACACTGATCGGCTGAACCGCTCTGGGTTTGTTGGAGACTACTGATTTTGGAAACGAGAATAGAGTCATAGCAACGAGTCAGGGATCGGGGAAGTCGAAGGCGCGTCGGTATTCGCCGGATGAGAAAGCTGCGGCAGTTCGGATGGTGCGGGCCTTGCGGGCGGAGCTGGGTACCGAGCATGGAACGGTGTATCGGGCCGCGTCGCAACTGGGATATGGGACTGAGTCGGTCCGGGCGTGGGTGCGGCAGGCAGATGTTGATGATGGCCAGAGCCCCGGGGTGAGTACTTCGGAGGCCAGGCGGGTGCGTGAGCTTGAGCAGGAGAACCGTGAACTGCGGAGGGCGAATGAAATCCTCAAGCGCGCCGCGA